>JBATPF010000155.1:0-8662 GCA_049291355.1 Giesbergeria sp. | reverse complement strand
TGCACCGCTCCAAACCGCAGGAGCGCCCCCACGCCTGCGGGCAGACGCACATAAGCCAGCGAGAACGTCGCCGCATAAGCAAACAACCAGAAGGCCGCCGCCCAACTGCCATGGACCACAGGCGAGACGCGGCGAACGCGCATCACCAGCACCAGCATCGCCGCGCCCGAAGCCAGGCGGATGGCGGCAAAACTGGCGGGGTCAATCGACTCACTTTTAAGCGCCAGGCGGCACAGCAGCGAGTTGGCAGCAAAGGCCAGCATGGAAAGCAGCGTCAGCAAAACGACACGCATGGGGAATCCGGATTCTGATGGCGCCCAACATTGGCAAAACCGCGCGATCGGTGGGCGACAGCGCAGCCGGTAACAGCCACCCCATTTTGACAGTGCAGCGCACCCCGCCAGCGCGGCTTCCTCGATCTTCTATAGTGGCCGCGCTGCGCCGCTCGCCTCCATCCGCCATGAAAACCGCCCTGATCGAACCCTTCTTTGCTGCCCTCAAGGCAGCCAACCCCGAACCGCGAACCGAACTCGAATACACCAGCGCGTTCGAACTGCTTGCGGCCGTGCTGCTGTCCGCCCAGGCCACCGACGTAGGCGTGAACAAGGCCACGCGCAAACTGTTCCCCATAGCGAACACGCCGCAAGCCATTCTTGATCTGGGGCTCGACGCCCTGGAGGACCACATCAAGACCATCGGCCTGTACCACAGCAAGGCGCGCCATCTGATGGAAACCTGCCGCATGCTGGTCACGCAGCACGGAGGCCAGGTGCCGGACACACGCGAAGCGCTTGAGACCTTGCCCGGCGTCGGCCGCAAAACGGCCAACGTGGTGCTGAACGTGGCCTTTGGCCAGCCCACCATGGCCGTGGACACGCACATCTTTCGGGTCAGCAACCGCACGGGGCTGGCGCCTGGAAAAACGCCCCTGGCCGTGGAAATACAGCTGATGAAACGCGTGCCGCCCGAATACGCCGTGAACTCGCACCACTGGCTGATCTTGCTGGGCCGCTACGTCTGCCAGGCGCGCAAACCGCGCTGCTGGGAGTGCGTGGTCGCACCGTATTGCGACTACCAGCCAAAAACACCGTGCCCATAAGGCCTGTGTATAGCTATCTATTTTGTAGCTATAAGTCATTTGTTTGTAAGCGATACGGCCTACAAACTGCCGAATATTGCGAAGCACGCCACCCGCAGGAGCGTGCACGCCGCTGGCTATACTGAAATTCACCACCCGCCTGCGTACCCCACAGCCTTCAACGAATGAATTCCCTTGATCCGCGTTCCTTGATTGCCATGGGCGGCTTCATGGCATTGGTGATGGGACTGATGCTGGGCTTCATGCGGCGCTACTACCCGCCCAGCATCCTGGGGCTGGGCTACTGGGCACTGGCTCCCGCCGTCTGGCTGATTGCCACGGTTTTCTTCGCCGTTCCAGGTCCATGGCCTCAAGAGATGGGGCGCTGGCTGGGCAACGGACTGATCTTGCTGGGTTTCGTCCTGTTCCATGTGGGCTGCCGCCGGTTCTTCGGTCAACCCGTCAAATGGCGCCGAATCGTGGTTGCGTTTGCGCTGGTCATGCTGTGCCTGGCCTGGTTTGCCGGGCCCGACCCGTCCTACCGCATGCGCGCAGCCATTGTCACTGCGGCCATCGCCGTGGTCCACAGCAGCACGTTGGTGTTTCTTTGGCAGAGCGGCAACCGCAATTTCCCGGTGCGCATGGTGCAGGTGACCCTGGCGCTGCACCTGTGCGTGCTGCTGGTGCGGCTGCAAAGCGTACTGTCTGTACCCGAAGTCGGCGACCTGATGGAAGCCTCTACCGTGCAGTCCTTCTACCTCGGCGCCTATGTGCTGGCCGTGCTGCTGCTTTCCATTGGCGCAGTGCTCATGGCCACAGACCGCGTGCGCACCGAGCTGGAACACATGGCCACGCACGATGCGTTGACCGGCACCCTCAACCGCCGCGCCATTCTCGGTTTCTGCGAGGATGAACATGAGCGCAGCCTGCGCTATCAGCAGCCGTTCTCGCTGATGATGATCGATCTCGACCACTTCAAGTCGGTGAACGACACCCACGGCCACCAGCACGGCGACCGGGTGCTGGTGCATTTTGCCGAATCCACCCGCGCCGCCCTGCGCCGCGCCGATCGCTTTGGACGCTACGGCGGTGAGGAATTTTTGGTGCTGCTGCCCAACACGGCCATCGACGCAGCGCTGCCCGTGGCAGAGCGCATTCATGCGGCACTGGCTACCGGCCATGCGCTCGACTGCCAGCTCAGCATTGGCATCGCCACCTGGCAAAACCCGGGCGACACGCTCGACGCCATGCTGGCGCGCGCCGACAAGGCGCTGTACCAGGCCAAGGCGCAGGGGCGCAACCAGACCTGCGTGGCCTGAGGGCACGCCACGGCGGCCTATCACGCCGGCCCGTGGGCCACAAGCCGCTTGCCAAAAATTACTGGATACATTTACAGTATTGCAGTGCAAATCGCGCACGCCCACCCCACACAGGAGCCACCCCATGCTTGACCACATGACCTTCCGCGTCACCGACATCCAGCGCGCCAAGGCGTTTTACAGCGCAGTCCTAGTGTCCTGAGTTAGAAGTTCGTTGACGAAATGAAGAGGGCGAAATCGTCGTCAGGCAAGGCGCAAACCGCAGCGATAGCCGTAGCTATCGCGAGGATTTGCAACGCCGCATGGGGGCGATTCTCGGCATCTTTATGAAACGAACTTCTAACTCAGGACACTAGCGCCCCTGGGCTACAGCGTTTCCTTCGAGGGCAACTACGGCATGAACATCCTCGGCTTCGCCTACCCCGACCCCGCCGAACCCGACGGCAAAAAGGCCGACGTGTGGTTCATCGACGGCCCCTCCCCCTACGGCGGCCCACCGGCCACCACCGGCTGCCACCTGGCCTGGAAGGCCCAGACCCGCGCCCAGGTAGATGCTTTTTACGCCGCCGCCATCGCCGCCGGCGGCAAGGACAATGGCGCCCCCGGCCTGCGCCCCGAGTACCACGCGCACTACTACGGCGCCTTTGTCATCGACCCCGAGGGCAACAACATCGAAGCGGTGTGCCATTTGCCGGAGTAGGCGGCGCACGGTGCCTGGGGCGTCGCTGGTGGGGCAGGTTTGCATTCAAATTGGCCTGCACAACCGCCCCACACCCTTCCTGGCGCAGTTGAAGCAAGGAGTTGAAGATGCCCACTGAAATCGAAAAATTCCAACGCGATCTGCTGGAGTCCGTCCAGCAAATGAAACGTGGCGAAGCCGCCCGCACCACGCAAGTCAAGCTGCCTGAGGCTGCGGAAGCACGCGCAAAAATGGGACTGTCCCAGCAGGCCTTTGCATTGCTTCTGGGCGTTTCGGCGAGAACACTACAAGACTGGGAGCAGGGCCGCCGCTCACCCACGGGCGCCGCCAAGACATTGCTCCGTGTCGCCGTTGCGCACCCGGAGGTTTTGCAAGAGTTGCGCATGTAGAGCGATCCACTGCAGGCCATTGCCTGCAGAGATGAGCCTTTATCGAGGCGCCCTCCTGGCACATCCAGGCCGTCGGCTGTGCGATTTGATAGGCCAATTGGCCTGCACCGCCCAACCAGAATGCGCCAGCTGCTATTTATTTCATATCGTTTGGCTTATTGCGTGTCAACTGATCAGCGGCAATCAACAAGCCCAGACCTGTGCCGTATCGGCACCATGAAGCGAGCAGCCGTTGGATCATGGAGGGCTGCAAAGCCCCTGAGGTGATGCAAACCCAATGTCGGTTGTGCAGCGGCTGCGGCCGTTCGCCTCCGCCAAACCAATGTCAGCTACACAGCAGCTCGGAACCTCTGAGACGCCGGATCGGTTGGGTTCAGCGCCCCCCCGCAGCCAAACTAGCGGAGACATTACAGTTCTACATCGAACAAGCGTTGACTAATAAGCCATCAATCAAGATGAATCGCACTTTCAAGGCCCTGAGAGCGACCTCAAGCAACGACGATGCATTCGAACTGTCCTTGGGCGAGCGCTTCGACGAATCCGGTATCAGCTGGGACGAGTTGCTGAAGTCTCAACGCATTCTCATCGTATCGGAGGCTGGCGCAGGGAAGACCTATGAGTGCGAGTCAAAGGCGAGGGAGCTCTTCGCTCGCGGCGAGCCAGCCTTCTTCTTGTCTCTTGAACGCGTTGAATCCGCCGGCGTCGTAGCCACCCTTTTCGGGGATGAGCACGAACGTTTCACCAACTGGTTGGCGTCCTCATCGCAACTTGCCTACTTCTTCCTCGACTCGATCGACGAACTTCAACTCGTTCATCGTTCGTTCAAGGACGCGCTGCGTCGATTTGCAAACGACATTCGGGGGGCAATGGGACGAGCCACTGTAGTCGTCACCGCTCGCCCAGTGCCGATCGATCGCCAGGCGTTCAGGGACATCCTGCCCGTGCCCACGCAAGTGCGGCATGAAGATTCGCAAGATGAATTCATCCGCATCGCCATGGATGGCCCCAGCAAGACCAAGGACGAAGGCCCGCCCGTCAGCCGAGAGGTCGAGCTGTTGCCGCTGACCGGCCCCCAGATCATTGAGTTCGCGCGATCCCGAGGTGTTGAGGACCCTGAGGCACTGCTGGCAGCCATCGACGCAAAGCACGCAAGAGAGTTCGCTCGCAAGCCACAGGATCTGATTGAGCTTTGCGACGACTGGCGAGAGCACGGGGTGCTTCGTGCGCACTTCGAGCAGATCCAGTCCCATGTGCGCGCCCGACTCTCAGCGCGCCCTGATCGGCGAGAGAGGGCAGAGCTTCCGCCAGCGAAGGCGCTGATAGGTGCACAGCGGCTCGCGCTCGCGGTCATCCTGAGCCGACGCCTGACCATCCGGTACAGCACTGGATCGGATGGCGACGCATCAGGCGCTGCACCGATCGATCCGCGTGAGCTGCTGACGGACTGGGGCCCCAAAGAGGTGTTGACGCTCTTGGAGCGCCCGATTTTTGTGGAAGGCGGATACGGCAGGGTCCGGTTCCACCATCGGTCAGTAATGGAGTTTCTCGCGGCCCGTCAGATTCATGACCTGATCGAGGCTGGCTTGCTGACCCAGGCCGCCGCAGGCCGCATGTTGTTTGGGCTCACGGGCTCGAACGAGACGATCCTCAGGCCGTCGATGAGGCCAGTGGTGGCATGGCTTGCCCTGCTTCGACCCGACATGTTCGAACGTGTGGTCAAGATCGAGCCGGACGCCTTGTTGATCCAGGGCGACCCGGAGTCGCTCACGGATCTCCAGCGCGAGCGCGCGTTGCTCGGTTTCGTGGTGCGATACGGCAAAGGGCTGTGGCGCGGCCTTGACTTACCGAATCTGCAGGTGGTACGACTGGCGCAACTCGGCCTCGCCGACACAGTGCAATCTGCTTGGGCCGCCGGTGTCGAAGCGCCCGAAGTTCGGGAGCTGCTGCTCCGGCTTGTGAGTGCTGGCCGCATGCAGGGCTGCGCTGACCTGGTTGCAAGCGTCGCAGCGGACGCAACCTGCAGCGATCGCGAGCGGTTCGAGGCATTGCTCGCTCTTGCAGCCCTGGGCGATTCCCGCCTTGCACCGATGATCGATGCGATCGTCACGTTAGCGCCAGGGTGGTCCGAACGACTTGCGCGTTGGGTCGGGACCATGCTGTATCCGGAGCATGTCACCGAGGCCCAACTGGTTCAGCTCTTGACGAGGGTTCGCAGCGAAAAAAGGAACCGTGGGGGCTACGCTGATAGTGTCGCCCGGGTAATCCAAAAGGCCGACATCAGCCAAGCCCGCCTTGACGCCTTGTTGCCTGATGTGCTTCGGCTCACGCGAGAGGGGCTGTCGGCGGTCGGGGATGAGTTTCAAGACGCCGATGGGCGGCTGGAAATATCGAGCATCCTGCGCTCGCTGTGTCTCCGGCTGCTCGAACTTGGAAGCACCAGCCAGACACTGATTGAGGCTTCGGTTCTTGCAAGGCGGTCGATCGACGCCTCCTCCGGCCTGGGGAAGGGCAAAACAGAGCTGAGTGCGCTGCTGGACTCGCTGGCTGACAGTTGGCGACCGCGGGTCTTCGAGGTAGATCTGGCCTGCGTGGAATCGCTTGGCGGCGATCGCAGTGCCAGGCTCCAACTGGTTCGCATCGTCTACGAAGGGGCACTGAACTACACGTTGGAGCGAGACTACCCGTGGGTACAGGCAGCGCTTGCTGATGTGCAGATGCCGCCGGAGCGTCGAGCAGTTCTTCTGCACTTGGCCGCGCACCTCCATGCGATTGAGGGAAGCCTCAAGGAGAGCGAGGGCTCTCTTCGTATTGCCGTGGCTGACTCGACAGCGCTGACAGAAGAGTTAAAAGCGATCGTCGCGTCGAGCGAGCCGAGCGCCCAATTCCTGAAGATGCAGGAGGAGCAGCGAAAGCGGGAAAAGCGCCAGGCAAAGAAGCGCGCAGATGAAAGAGAAGCATGGGCTCAGATTAGGCGAGAACTGGCTAAGCAGCCCGCGCTGGCGCTAGGGCCTGGGCGCAGGGACAGCACGATCTGGAACCTTTGGCTGGTCTTGCGCAAGCTGGGCCACAACGGCGACGAGGGGCGATGGGATCGTGCGTTCCTGACCTCCCAGTTCGGAAGCGACATCACCGACAGACTGAGGCGCGCATTGATGACCTATTGGCGTAGCCTGTGCCCAACGGTCCGATGCGAGCGTCGTTTTGGAGAGGAGAACACCTATCTCGTGGTGTGGTCGATCGGTCTCATGGGCATCTATGCTGAAGCGGAGGATCCCCTCTGGGCGACCAAGTTGGAACGTAGTGAAGCTGAACTCGCTTCTCGCTATGCCTTGCTGGAGCTGAACGGCCTGCCAAGCTGGCTTGGCAGCCTTGCAAAGGCGCACCCCACTGAGGTGGAAAGCGTCGTTGGCACCGAGCTGCTCGATGAGCTGCTCGACGCGAGCGGCGATTCGGGCTGGCACTCGATGGTTTTGCAGGCCCTTCGGAACTGCACGCAGGAAGTAGCGCAGCCGCTTCTGCCTCGTCTCGTTGGCTGGCTCGCATGGTCGGGCTCAGCGCTGGGGCAGCTTCCGCATTCGCCTTCGAACGAACAGAAGCTGTCCCAGGTTGTGCGCGTGCTGCTGGTGCACGCCGGCCCTGAGATCACAAGACCTTTGGAGAGACTGGCCGCGTCGCAGGTGCAGGCTGCCAGCACCGATCCGTACTTGTTGTTCTGGCTGCCTGTGTTGTTCTCGCTCGCGCCGCTGCGCGGTGTGGAGAGCATGCTTGCCGTTCTGGCAACACTTCCCGTGGAGCCCAATGGGGCAGCCGTTCGTATCATCGGTTCACTGTTCAGTGATCGGACTGACCCGGGGATGACCGATTGGGTCTCCAAGCTGGCGCCTGACCACTTGCTCCAGCTGACACTTGAGTTTCATCGGCACGTGAGGTCGGAAGACGACCTCGTCCACAACACCGTCTATTCGCCCGGGGCTCGAGACTTTGCCGAGACAGGGCATCGGCATATTTTCGATGCACTTATGAAGACGAGTGGACAGGAAGCTCTCAGTGCAAAGCTCGCGCTCGCTGCCGATCCGCTCTTCGAGCGATTGCGGGATCGCATCGCGGCGTTGGCTCATGAGCGCCTTGCTGCAGAGATCGACTCCGGCGCCTGGACACCGACGGAAGTGGCCACACTTTTGTCTCGCAAAGAGCTTTCGCCCAAGACTGCGACCGATATGGCGCAGCTGTTGGTCGATCGGCTGGACGACGTTCAGGAGCTGTTGCTCAAGGACACGGGACCACGTGCGGGCTGGGCATCGATCGACGACGAGAACACGCTGCGGCCCATGATCGCGCACCAACTGGAAGTTGCATCGCGGGAGGCTTACACCGTAGATCAGGAGGCAGTGACCGCCGACGGCAAGGAGACCGACATTCGTCTTCGGTCTGTATCGGGGTATCAAGCGACCATTGAACTGAAGATCGGCGAGAAGGATAGATCCGCGCGCGTGCTATGCGACACCATCGACGACCAGCTGGTGAAGAAGTACATGGCCCATCGAGACGCGCGGACTGGCTGTCTTCTGGTCTCGGTGGCTAACCCGAACAGGTACTGGCTACACCCCGACACCGGCGAACGCATTGATCGTTTTGGCCTGCAGACGCTCCTTCAGGCCAGGGCCGCTGCTGCTCAGCAGCAACTCGGTGGGGAGGCGCGGGTTCTCGCTCGCGTCCTTGATCTTGTGCCGCGCTTGCCTAAGGAAAAGCAGGCTGCAGGCGCCGCGTGATGACCGATCAGACTAGTCAATGTCGGTTAAGTATCGGGAGCTGCCGCCCACGCGACTAGGTGGAACGTCCGGTCCCAGCCTTGAACGGACCCTCGCGCTCACTTTCCCAAGGGCGGTTCCTAGCTGAAGTCGCTCCGCACCACGCAGCGCAAATAACAAGCCAAATTACCCCTTAAAGCTCACCCCAAAAGCGCCAACAGCTATTAATTCAGTAGCTGCTAGCGCACTCCGTTGCCTCCAACTGACGGCAACGCCAGGGCCGCCCATCACGCTGCTGCGGTTTGCTCCGACACCCCCGCCGCCTCAAAGCTCGCCATCTCGCGCAGGATGGCGCAGGCCGATTGCAGCAGCGGCCAGGCCAGCGCGGCGCCGGAGCCTTCGCCCAGGCGCAGGCCCAGGTCCAGCAG
>JBATPF010000154.1:0-7053 GCA_049291355.1 Giesbergeria sp. | reverse complement strand
ATTCAGGGCTGGCTTGAAGCCGAGCTGGAAACCTCATTCAATGGCAAGGTGGGTCTTAATCCCTTTGAATTCAGGGCTGGCTTGAAGCAACACGCCGCCGCGCAGGCCAAGAAGGATGCTGAAGGTCTTAATCCCTTTGAATTCAGGGCTGGCTTGAAGCGCCCTCACCGCGGCAATAGTAGAGGGTATCTCGTCTTAATCCCTTTGAATTCAGGGCTGGCTTGAAGCTCCAAGCTCGAAAAAACCGATACCCAACAAGCACTTGCATGGGCCTTTAGGGACCTTTTGCGTTACCCGGTGAGATATCTGATGCAAGCCGTTCATGATCGCTCCCAATGCTGTGGTGCACGGCGCAGTGGCTCGGTCATTCTAGGCCGCTCGTGCGGTGGGCAGTGCCATTTTCCGGTGGGCTGGCCGCTCCCTGCCACGGTTGTGGCAGCCCGCCCCAATGGATGCCTTCGGGCAGCGTGGCTTTGCCAAAGCACATGCGGTAGCCACGCTCGGGCAGCGGGTAGGCGCGTATGTCGTCTTCACGCGGGTCCATGATTTGCGACAGCCGGGCCAGGCAGCGTTCGAGCTGTGGTGCCGTGCCGGCGAACAGGAACACCGAGTACTGCAGCGGACACGCCACCCGCTTGAGGTAGCGGTGGATGCGCCCCAGGCGCCGCGGGCAACAGATGTCGTAACAGATGATGGTTTCGCGCATGGCTGGCCTTTGGTGGCAGGGGCTGGCGTCAGACGGGGCCATCGGGACCGGCGCTGGCATCTTCTGGCTCGCTGTCGTGCGGGCTGGGTATCCAGGGCGGTGTGTAGGTGGCTGGCTCGGGCAGGTCGGGCAGGATGGTGCGGGCCAGGTCTTTGACTTCCTGGCGCAGGGCTTGGCGCATGGCGGGGGCGTGTGCTTCGTACGCCGCGTAGTAGCGGGTGCGCCCGGCCTTGCCCAGCAGGCAACCGGAGGTGCTGTGGCCGAAGTGGTCGGCCGTGAGGGTTTGGCTGGCCACCATTTCCAGGCAAATGCGGTCGGCCAGGGGGCGCACGGCTTCCATGATGTCGCAGGCGAGCGATTCGCGCGAGTGGCTGATCTGGTGATAAAAGCCCACGCAGGGGTCGAGGCCGGCGGCATGCAGTGCGAGCGCGGCTTCGGCGTGCGCGAGGGTGTAGGTGAGCGAGAGCAGCGCGTTGAAGGGGTCGCGCGGGGGGCGGCGGTTGCGTTCGTTGAAGCCCAGGCTCTCGGGCACCACGGCACGCAGGCCGGCAAAGTAGCTGCTGGCGGCGGCGCCTTCGTGGCCGCGCAGGCTGTCGAGGGTGCGCGCGCGGGGCAGCAGGGTCTGCTGGCCCTGCAATTGGCGCATGGCCTGGGTCAGAGCGTAGCGCGCCTGGGGGTAGCGGCTGCGCAGGGTGTCCAGCCAGTCGTACTGGCGCTCGATCTTGGTGTGCATGAGCGAGCGTGCGTAGCTGACGCAGAAGCGCTCGTCGAGGCTGCGGCGCGACTGTTCAACGCGCAGGCGGGCGTCGTTGTGCGGGCGGCCAAAGAACAGTGTGGCTTCGCCCTTGCGGCCCGAGAGAATGACGACGCCAATGCCGCGATCGCCCAGGTGGCCCAGCACGCTCGCTTGCAGGGTGACGCTGCCGCGCAGGACGACGCGCGTAATGGGCGCCAACGGCACGGTGCCAATGCGCTCGCCCCGGTCGCGGATGACCAGGGCACCGGCGTCGTGCTCCAGATGGATGTCGCGGCGGTCAACAAAGAGGGTGCTCATGGCAAAGGGGCTCCGGTTTGTGCTGTAGAGGCGGTTGTGCGGTTGCCGGTGTTGGCGTTGCTGCGATCAGGTGACGCAAAAATGCGTGGCGCTGAAGCTCTCGGCCTGGCCCATGCAGCGCGGCTGCATGCGCGGGTCCAGGGCAATGAGTTGCAGGCGGTCTTCGTCGGCCTTGAGCATGCGCCGCAGGTCGGCTTCGATGGTGGCGCGCTCGGCGGGGGTGACCCAGATTTCCGGCACGCTTTTCTGGCCCGCCACGCGGTAGCTGTGGAAGTACCGCGTGACCTTGGCCAGGCGCCGGGGCAGGCACACGTCGTAGGCGACGAGGTAGAGCGTGCGGGCCATGGCGGGTGTAGCGGTTCGCGGCCGGCGCTCAGGCTTTGGCGGTAAGCGCGGCAGCAGCGGCGCGGGCCGCTGCCAGCAGGGCCGCAGCCAGAGCTGCTACGGCGATGCGTTCGAGTGTGTGTTTCATTGGCGTGTCCTTGTGGTTGTTGCTGAGAAGACGCCGATTTTGGGCGGCCCAAGCGCGCGCGAGTGGCGCTGCAAGCTTGCCGTTTTTGGTGAAAAATATGAGCCAAATTGGGCTATAGCGCTTATAGATAAAGCGCTGGTAGCTATAAAACTAGGAGTAAATTAGCTGCGCATGCGGCAGCGCCGGGCCTCTGCGCGCGCCTGGCCAATGCGCCAGTTAGCCGCGCAGATCGATTGCGGTGCTCTGCAGTTGCAGGCTGCGCGCGGTATGCGGCCGCTGGCCGCTGGTGGCCAGCAAATAGGGGGCAGCAGCCAGGCCGAGCCGGGATTTGAGTGCGCGTTCGAGCTTGGAGTTGTTTTGCTCGAAGAATTCTTTTTCCATGCCCCCAGCCAAGCGCTTCTGGGTGTTTTCGTAGGCCACGGCGTCAATGCCGACGACGCTGCGGTACAGCTTGAGGAACGCCGCCGCATCGGCGCTGCGCCAGTTCTGTGGGCCGCGCCCCTGCAAGGTCTGCTGCGCCCACCAGGCGAGCCAGGCCAGGAGAGCGGGCGACAGCTGCACGGCTTGGCCGCCGCATTCCACGCGCTGCCGGTCAAGCTGGATCAGCAGGTGTGGTGGCTGCAGGCTGTGCTGGATGGCCGCGACCGTGTCGCCAAAGCTCGCCCGCCCATCCAGCAGTGCCTGCGGCTGGCCGTGGCGCAGCCGTACCACGGGGATGCGCGCCAGGGTAATGCGTGCGTCCGCTGTATCTACGTGCAGACCATCACGGGTCGCCAGGCGCCGGGGCGTGGCAGGCGGGAAGAAGAACTCGGGGTGGCTTTCGAACGGGCTGCTGACGAGTACATGCGAGAGTTCGTCCTGCGGCCGGGCAAACAGCGAGAACGCGTAGCCCAGGTAAAAGCCCATGGTTTTGCGGCCCCCGGCGATGGATATATGCAGTTGTGCTTGCGGGTCGCGGGTGAGTTCGGCCATCAGCGCGGTGATGCTGTCGGCGGCGCTGGCGTTTTCTTGCGGGGTGCGGATGTCGGCCAGGGGCTGGCCGTCGGCGCCTTGAATGACGTGGATGTTGGCGGGGTCAAAACGGGGCCGCCCCAAAGCAGGGTAGTCGGCCAACAGGGCATGAAACTGCCCGCCGTCGGGGTGCAGCAAGGCGGTGCGGGCTATTTTGGAGCCTTGCTCGGTGGTGATGAGGTGGATTTCGGTGGGGCTGAACGCGGTGTGCCCGGCATCGGACGCCACGCCCAGGGCGTACAGGGTTTCCGTGACGATTTGTGGCGAGAGGCCGGTAACGGCCAGCAGGATGCGGCGGGGGTAGGCCATGGGCATGCCGTGTTTCAGGCCGCTGATGCGTCGCTTTTCCAGCGGCGCAGATAGTCGCTGAGCTGGGCGAGGTCTTCGCCGGCGAGCACGTCCACGCCGTATTCCCTGGCGCGGCTGCGGTCGGCATCGCTCACCGAGCGGGCGCTGACATACAGGCCACGGGCCATCAGGCCTCCCACTTGCCTGACGAGCTGGCCGAGTTTGTAAATGGCGTCTTGCGCCTGGTCTTGCTTTTTGGCCTTGCACTCGACGATGAGGGCGCGGTTGTGCGCCACGGCAATACCGTCAATTTCGTTCTGGGTTTTGCTGGCGATGTGGGTAAGCTGGGCACCCAGCGTGTATTGAGAAGGTGCCAGAGTGCCAGTGAATTTGAGAAAAACGTATTCCTCCACCCAGCCGCCGCATAAGTATTCGGCGATGTCCTGGCTGGCAAACGTAATCTGGCTGTATGCCTCGTTGATGCTCAACAGCCCATGTTCCTGCGCCATTTCCAATAGGTTGCCTGCGGCGCCACGCGGCAGGTAGTCAAGCTCCCGAGTGAGGCCCTTGCCGTCGGCAGCCTGGCGCGCTTGGTAGTTGAGCTTGCTAAAAAAGCCTTTGAGCTGGGCCGACTTTTCGCCCATGAAACGTGTGGTCTTGGCGCGTTCGCTGGCGCGTTGCTGAATGCCTGCGGGGCGTGTGTCGTTGCTGGTGCGGTAGCCGCGCAGCAAAAGCTGCTCTTGCAAAGTCAGTACGTCGGCCATGGGCTCTTGGCGCGCCTGTTCGTCGAGCCAGCTCAGGGTTTGGTGGGCGGTGTCGGCATACAGCAGGCGGTAGCGGCCTTGCCCGGCGGCAAGGTTGAGCAGCTGCTGGTGGATGGCCAGCACCATGAGCTTGGTGCCGCCGGTGGCATGAAAGACAACGTCTTTGCCATCCAGCTCGTCGCTCGCCAGTTGCAGCGCTGCGGCTTGCATGGCCTGGGGGGTGCTGTCGTCAAAGGGCAGGATGCGTATCTGCGCATTCGGCAGCGCTGCCTTGAGCGCCGTGGCCAAGGCTTTGGCGCTGTGTTGCTGTTGCATTTCAGGCGTTTCCAGCACCCAGATGTCTTGGGCCTGGAGCTGCTTCAAGGGGATGAAATTGGCGGCGTTCTGGCCGGTGGCGATGCACAGATGCAGGGTGTTGCTCATGGTGCGGGCTTTGCTTTTACGGGGTGAATGTTGAACGGCTGCAGCGTAGCACCCAGCGACAGCAGTTCCTGCGCGCTGAGCTCGCGCCCACGGGCCTCGGGCGGCGTAGCCAGCGCCAGGTGCAGGTAGGTCGCACCGCGCGCGCACACCTGCGCGGCCAGGTGCACGGGCAGCGTGCCAATGACGGTGTCGCCGCCCTGCACCATGGCCGGGGCGAGGTGGTGCACATGGCGATCAAAGGCGGGGCCGCGCTGCTGCATCCATTGCAGGGCGCCCGGGTGGCGGCTGACGAACCAGGTGGTCATGGGGCGGTAGCGTCTTGACAGCAAGGCCATTGAGGTAGGCGTCCGCACCTGGGAAGCGAACCGAATCTCAGGCGGCTCGTCATTGCAGAAGCTGCGCAAGTTCTGCATTGGTGGCATGGCGCTGGCGCTCGAACTCCTGCAGACGGGCGACGGGGACTTCTGCCATCTGCACTGCGTCGCTTTGCCCAGGTCGGCGCCCAAGCACAAAACCTGTGCTGGAGCCCTCCTGCCAGACGAGCACGTACAGAGGCTCGCCATGCGCCGCGTAGTCGATGCGCACTTTGCCGCGAAATAGTGCATGGGCGCCATTGGTTCCATGGATGGCCGAATCCAGGCCTTGATGGCTATTGACGACACGCCATCGGGTTTTGGTGTGCACCGCACGGTAATGGACCTTGCCACCCGCAAAGCCGCGCAGGACCGGGCCACCCTGCCCCGTGCTCGGCGCGGGCGGCTTGCTGGCGAGCACCGCCGGGGTAGCGGCATGGGCGTTCAACGGTGCCGCAGGATGCGAAGGCGGATTCTGGGTCGTGGCTGGGGAAACCGCAGGGCGCGTCGACGCGGCTGCACGCGGCGGCTGATGCGGTGCTGGTTGAAACGCGGGAAAGCCGCGGTAGTGCTGCGCATGCAAGCCAGGGTGACCTGGCGTGCCAGGGCGAATCAGGCAACCCTTGGGCGCCGCGTAGCTGTCCGCGCGCCGCACCGGCGTCTCGTGCCAATTGATGTTGAAGGCGGTCAGCTTGGTGAAGAAGAAAAGGCTGCTGTAGGGCAGGTGGTCGTGTACCCACCAGGCCATGTCGGTCCAGCTTGCGCCCCGTTCCACGTGGTCCACCAACCACGGGACCACAATGCAGGCCGTGGCTCCGACCTTGCCGTCAGTGTCGGCATGGTCCCAAATATGGGCGGCATAGTTGGACTCGTTGCTCGCGCAGTTGAGCTTGTTCCTGTTGCCGAAATCATTGACGGCGGGCGACCGGTAGCCCGAGCGAATGTGGATGCGGCCGAACGTGGCCTGCAGTGGCTCGAGCAGTTCGGTGCACAGCCGGGAGCCGGCATAAATGGCACGTTCGGCTGAGTCCGGCACATTGCGCATCCCGTTCCACGCGGCAATTTCGCTGTACAGGAAATCGCGCATGAAGAAGTTGGCCGAGAGCCGGACCCGGCCAAGGTCTTCGAGCTGAGAATAACTTGCGGTGCTGGTCATGAGCGTCCTCGATGCTTTTGCGTGGGTTTGGGAGATCTTTCGCGCGGCGCAGGAATCGCTTTGCTTGCGGTCGATTGTGTCGAGTACCACCGTATTCCCAAAGCGCGGCAAGCTTGCCGAGCCAGCCGCTTACGACGCAAACATTTCCTGCAAGGCCGCCAGCACGGCGCCCAACGTTTTGGGCGGCAGGGCCCCCAGTTTTTTGGTCAGGCGCAGCTTGTCCACAGTGCGCAATTGGTCGAGCACGATCAGCCCCTTGGTGCCCGCATGCGTGACGGGCACCCGAAAAGGCGCCGGGAATCCTTTGGATGTCATGGGAGCCACCATGGCGGTGCGCAGGTGGTCGTGCAGTTCGGCCGGTGACACCACGACGCAGGGGCGTGTTTTCTGGATTTCGCTGCCGATGGTGGGGTCGAGATTGACCAGCCAGATGTCGCCGCGCTTCACCATGCCAGCTCGGCGTCTGCGGCGTTGCCGAATTCGCCCAGCAGCAAGGCGTCGTCGCCCGCCTCTGCCACGGCCTGTGCGGCCTGCGCCCAGCCAGCGCGCGGCGGTTGAGCCGGTTTGCGCAGCACGATGGCGCCATGCTCGATGGCCACTTCGGCCACGCTGCTGTCGTCAAGCCCCACTTGGGCGAGCAGGGGCTTGGGCAGCAACACGCCTTTGCTGTTGCCGATGTTGCGGATCACGATTTCCATTGTCATTCCCCTGGTTTGTTAAAACAATGTTATCACTTTCCGCTAGATTTGACCGCTTCCAGCCGGTAGCCACCCAGCCCCATGGTGGCGTTTTTGCCGATGTGCAGCCATTGGCCCAGGTGCAGCAG
>JBATPF010000153.1:0-8362 GCA_049291355.1 Giesbergeria sp. | reverse complement strand
AGTTACGCGAAGCGGCCAACGACCACATGGCGATGTTGGAGCAAAACCCCGAGCGCGTCATGAGCTACTTCCAGGACCGCCACGTCCGCTATGCGGCTTAAGACTTCTCAGGGCCGGATCAATAGGCAGTAGGCACCCAGAAACAAGGCCAGCGCAGGCATCAGGCGCAGAAGTCTGCGCCGGTAAAAGCGCACATAGTCGATGCGCCCATGGGCCTGGCGCTCCAAGAGGAGCAGCGAGGTGATGAGAAAGCCGCTCAAGACAAAAAACAGATCCACGCCCAGAAACGCGCCGTCAAACAGCGGCACATGCGCGTGCGACAGGACCACCAGCAGGATGGCGACCCCGCGCAGCCCGTCTAGGGCGGGGTTGTAGCGCAGCGTAAAGTTTCTCGAATCCAAATCCATGTGCCTTTCTCGACCTGCGTTAGCGACTCAGGGTTTTCACCCATGGGGGCCGGATTCTAGGGGCGGGTTGGAACGGTGACGTAACAAAAAGGCAAGCGTCGGCGCAGCGCCGCGCGGAACCTGACCACATCCGCGACAATGCAAGGGCGCGGCGTGCATGCGGCGCTCATCCTCTCAGCGCCTCGGCGCTTTTTAAACCGCTGTGACTCCGCACAGCGGTGGCTGCTAAAAAAACGGAATTTGTCATGACCTTTACTCCTGCGCGCCGCTCGGCGCTCAAGCAGGCGCTGCTGTGCTGCGCCGCCCTCGCCACCTTTGCGTCCACCCTGACTTGCCTGCCTGCAAGCGCGGCCGACAAGGTACTGCGCGTCTCGGCCATTCCCGACGAAGCCCCCACCGAACTGCAGCGCAAGTTCGCCCCGCTGGGCGACTACCTGGCCGCACAGACCGGCATGAAAGTGGTGTTCACGCCCGTTTCCGACTACGCAGCGGTGGTGGAGTCGCTCGCCAACGGCAAGCTCGATATGGCTTGGCTGGGAGGCTTCACCTTTGTGCAGGCCAAGATCCGCACCAACGGCACGGCCATCCCCATCGTGCAGCGCGAGGAGGACGCCAAGTTCACCTCGAAGTTCATCACCGCCCAGGCGGACATCCAGTCGCTCGCAGACCTCAAAGGCAAGAGTTTTGCGTTTGGTGCGCCTTCGTCCACGTCCGGCAGCCTGATGCCGCGCTACTTTTTGCAGCAGGCGGGGCTAACGCCCGAGAAAGACTTCAAAAACGTTGCCTACTCGGGCGCCCACGACGCTACGGCGGCGTTTGTGGCTTCGGGCAAGGTCCAGGCCGGTGTGCTGAATGCCTCGGTGTGGGACAAGTTGGTAGAGCAAAAGAAAGTGGACACCAGCAAGGTGCGCGTGTTTGCCACCACACCGCCCTACTTTGACTACAACTGGACCGTGCGCGGCGACCTGGACCCGGCGCTGATCCAGAAGCTCACCCAGGCCTTCCTCCAGCTGGATCCGGCCAATCCGCAGCACAAAGAGATTTTGGCGCTGCAACGGGCAAGCAAGTTCATTCCCACAGCCAAGGAAAACTACGACGGCATTGAAAAAGCGGCTCTGTCGGCGGGTTTGCTCAAGTAAGTCTTGCCACAAGGCTGCGCCTGCGCAGGCACCTGTATGAGTTTTCAGTTGAACCGCGTGGAACTGGCCCACGCCAATGGTTTTGTCGCCCTGCATGATCTGTCGCTGCAGGCGCAGGCTGGGGAGTGCATCGCCTTGATCGGCCCGTCGGGCGCCGGGAAAACCTCGTTGATCTCCGTGCTGGGAACCGCCCTGGCACCCCGCAGCGGAAGCGCCACGGTGCTTGGCGCGGCGCTCCCAGCTTCCTCGGACGCTGCACGCCGCGCCTTGCGCGCACGCATTGGCACGGTGCACCAGGCACCTCCCCTGCCCGGCCGACAGCGCGTGGTAACCGCCGTGCTCGCCGGCCGGCTCGGGCAATGGCCCGCCTGGAAATCGCTCGCGTCCCTGGCCTACCCCATGGATATCGCCGGGGCACGCGCCGCTCTGGAACGCGTGGATCTGGCCGACAAGCTGTTTGCGCGCTGCGATGCGCTCTCGGGTGGCCAATTGCAGCGCGTGGGCCTTGCGCGCGTGCTCTACCAACAGGCAGATCTGGTGCTGGCCGATGAGCCCGTCTCGGCCCTGGACCCCGTGCTCGCCCTGGCCACGGTGCGGCTGCTGGTGGACGACGCAGCCGCACGCGGCGCCACCCTGGTGGCCAGCCTGCACGCGGTGGATCTGGCGCTGAGCTGCTTTCCGCGCATTGTCGGCATCAAGGCCGGACGCATTGCCTTTGACTTGCCAGCCCGCGAGGTGGACGACGCGCTGCTGCACTTGCTGTACGCAAGCGAAGGGCAGGAGCTGCCGACACTCGCCAAGCCGCGCAGCCACGCAATGGCTGGCCCGCCGCACCCCATTGATTCCGTGGCAAGGTGTCGATGAGTCTGGACCGACGCGATCCGGCGGCCGGACGGCGCCTGCAGGGCGCGGCCCTGGCGCTGCTGGTGCTGTGGCCGCTGCTGCAGACCGCGCAGGTCCACCCTGCGGCGCTGCTGGATCCCTCCAACCTTCAGGTCATTGGCCACTTTCTGGCGGGCTTTCTGCCGCCCGAGACGGGCGCGGAGTTCCTGCGATACTTGGCACGCGCCACGCTGGAAACGCTGGCCATCGCCACCGCCGGAATGGCCTTGGCCTGGTTACTGGCACTGCCCCTGGCCTACCTGGCGAGCGCCGCCGGGCGCGAACAGCGCCGCCTGAACCCGTTGTCGCGCGGCGTGCTGACGCTGCTGCGCGGCATTCCCGAGCTGGTCTGGGCGCTGCTGTTTGTGCGCGTCTTTGGGCTCGGGCCGGCTGCGGGCGTGTTGGCCCTGGGGCTGACCTACGGCGGCATGCTGGCCAAGGTGGTGGCGGAAATTCTGGAATCGGTGGACCCGCTGCCGGCGCAGGCGCTGCGCCTCTGCGGTGCGCGCCGCCCTGTGGCCATCCTCTACGGCCTGCTGCCGCAGGCGGCCAAGGAGCTGGCCAGCTACACCGTGTACCGCTGGGAATGCGCCATCCGCGCCTCGGTGGTGATGGGTTTTGTGGGTGCCGGCGGCCTGGGACAGTTGATGGACCAGGCCATGAAGATGCTCAATGGCGGTGAGGCAGCCACCATACTCGCCACCTTCATGCTGCTGGTGCTGGGGGCCGATGCGCTGTCGGGCTGGCTGCACCGCGCGCTCGACAAGCCGCCCGCAGCGCGCGCCTCGCCCTGGGGCTGGCGCAGCGTCGGTTTCGTGCTGGCCGCGCTAGCGGGCATTGCAGCGAGCTTTGCGCTGCTCGACATGCCATTGCTTGGGCTGTTCTCGGCCGAATCGGCGCATTCCATTGCGGCCTTCGTCACGGGTTTTTTCCCGCCCGACCTGTCGTCCGACTGGATTGGCAAGGTGCTGCTGGGCACCTGGGAAACCCTGGCCATTTCGGTGGTGGGCACCTTGCTGGCAGCGGGTGCGGGATTGTTGATGGCATTGCCCCGATGGCGCCTGCCCTGGACGGGGCTGCTCAATACCTTGCGCTCTGTGCCCGAACTGGTGTGGGCCACGCTGACCGTGCTGGCCGTGGGGCTGGGCCCCTTTGCCGGTGCGCTGGCGCTGGCGCTGCACACGGCAGGGGTGCTGGGGCGCCTGTATGCGCAGGCGTTGGTGAACGCCAGCGCCTCCCCAGCCCAGGCCCTGCGCCTGGCCGGCGCCAATGGCGGCCTGGCTTTTCTTTACGGCACCCTGCCCAGCGCGGCGCCGCAGCTCATCGCCTACACCTTGTACCGCTGGGAAATGAACATCCGCATGGCCGCCATCCTGGGCTTCGTGGGCGCGGGCGGGCTGGGCCAGTTGCTGTATGTCGAGCTATCGCTTTTTCACTATGCGCAGGCGTCCACCGTGATCATTGCCATGCTGGCACTGTCGATGGCCGTGGACCAGGCCAGCGCCTGGCTGCGCATCAAGATGCGATAGACCAAATCCGGCGCGCTTATTTGTTCTTGTCTTTGCCCTTGGGCAGCACGGACGTCATGGGCGGCGTGGGCCGATCGGTGCCGCCGGGTTTGGGCAGCGAGTTGTCCTTCTTGGGCTTCTTCGACATTTTTTCGTTGCGCTGTTCTTTTGCCATGCCAGGCTCCCTAGTTGCAGCCCGACATGGGCCTTAGGGGCCGAATGGTAGGCCGAAAAATCGCAGAAAAAACGCTCGCGAGCAGAAACTCCTCGCAACTTTTTCGTGGGCAGTCGCGCCGCCCAGCGAGCCGCGCCACCCGAAGGATCAAAAAGCCTCTTCCGCGAGCGCTGCGCAGGTCATGTTGCGCCCATTCACCACGTTCAGCCACGCACCAATTTTCGGCAGTTCATAGTGGAAAAAATACCTCGTAGCGCCCATTCGGCCTGCGTTAGCAGCTATAGATGAAGTAGCGTCTTTGTGCAGCACCGTGAGCGCCACGTCCAGCCAGATCCAGGCCAGCACCGTGTGGCCAAAGGCCTGCATATAGGGCACGGCGTTGGCCAGCGCCTGCGTGGGCTCGCCCCCCGCCCAGGCGGCCTGGGTGGCCTCCCCCACCTGCTGCAGGGCGCCGGTGAGCTGCTGCGCAAAGGCCGCCAGCTCCGGCACGCCAGACGCCTTCTTGGCCGTGGCCGTCATGCGCGCAGCCAGCAGTTGCAGGCCTTTGCCGTTCTCCATCAGCACCTTGCGCCCCAGCAGGTCGGCGGCCTGAATGCCATGCGTGCCCTCGTGGATCATGTTCAGGCGGTTGTCGCGCCAGTACTGCTCCACCGGGAAGTCGCGCGTGTAGCCGTAGCCACCGTGGATCTGAATCGCCAGCGAATTGGCCTCCAGGCAGAACTCGCTCGGCCAGCTCTTGGCAATGGGGGTGAGCACTTCCAGCAGCAGGCGCGCCTCGTCGGCAGCCTCGGGCGCGCCGGTGTGCTGCTCGTCCACCAGACGGGCGCAGTACAAGTTCAGCGCCAAAGCGCCTTCGCAGTAGCTCTTTTGCGCGAGCAGCATGCGGCGCACGTCCGCGTGCTCAATGATGCGCACCTGCGGCTGGGCGGCGTCCTTGCCGGCGGGCCCAAGCTTGCGGCCTTGCGGGCGGTTCTTGGCGTAGTCGAGGCTGGCGTAGTAGCCGGCCAGGCCGAGCATGGTGGCCGCCATGCCAATGCCGATGCGCGCCTCGTTCATCATGTGGAACATGCAGGCGAGCCCCTTGCCCGGCTGACCCACCAAATAGCCCACCGCGCCCGCCCTGCCCTGCACCGGGTATTTGCCCTCGCCAAAATTGAGCAGCGTATTGGTAGTGCCGCGCCAGCCCAGCTTGTGGTTCAGCCCGGCCAGCGCCACGTCGTTGCGCACGCCAGTGAGCTTGCCTTCGGTATCCACCAGCTTCTTGGGCACGATAAACAGCGAAATACCGCGCGTGCCCGCCACCAGCTTGCCATCCGGCCCCGGAATCTTGGCCAGCACCAGGTGCACGATGTTTTCCGACAGCTCGTGCTCGCCCGACGAGATCCACATCTTGTTGCCCGTGAGCCGGTAGCGCGCGCCCAGCGGGTCACTCTCGTGGCCCTCGCCATCAGGAAGTGCCCGCGTCGCCACATCGCTCAAGCTGGAACCCGCTTGCGGCTCCGACAAACACATGGTCCCCGAGAAGCGCCCCGAAAATTCATTGAGTGCAAACACCTGCTTCTGCAAGTCCGTGCCATGCACCATCAGCAGGTTGGCATTGCCCGTGCTGAGCAGGTTGGAGCTGATGCTGATGGAGGCCACGGCAAAGAAGGCATTGGCCGCAGCATCCACCGTGTAGGGCAGTTGCATGCCGCCAATGTCGTAGTCCTGCGCCGCGCTGAGCATGCCCGACGCTGCATAGGCGTCGTAGGCGTCCTTCGTCGCCTGCGGCAGGATGACCTTTTCTCCGTCGAACTGCGGCTCTTGCACATCCACCGTGCGGTTGAACGGCGCGTACTTCTCGCGCGCAATGCGCTCACAGGTGTCGAGCACGGCATCGAAGGTTTCGCGCGAGTGGTCGGCAAAGCGCTCGCGCGCGTGCAGCGTTTCAGCTTGAAGCCAGTCGTACAGCACGAAATCGAGGGTGGAGCGTAGGGTCGTCATGGGGAAAATTATGGGCGCGGCCGGCTGAGAAGGTATGTCAGGTGTGCGACGCGACGAGGGGGTTGTCGCTACCGCAGTACGAATTTGTAATCTTTTTAGCCTTTGACGCTTACAGGGAAAGCACTATTAGCTATAAAATGAAGAGCAAAACTGCATCGAATGGGACAGATTTTTTTGCCCGGCAGAAATGGCCCCCAGAAGAGCTATTCACCCATCAACCGCACGGCGGCCTGTCATGCTCCGAAAGCCATGTGGTGTCCATGGAGCCGTCCGCCGCGCTGCGCCCGCCTGTCCTGCTCCCAAACGCTTCGGGCATGCAACCACTATTCAGCCAAGTGAAATCAATTGCCAGCACTTCCCGATAAAGAAACAACAGCGCGCTGAGCGCCTGGTTTTGCGTGGATGCCGATACCCAGCGCTCGGTGGCCAGCATGGTCAAAAATGCCTCTACCTCTTGCGCACCCATCTCACGCGGATGCCGCATAGCCCCAGACCGACCATGCCAACGGATGAAAAAACGCACCCAATACAGGTAAGCCTTCTCGGTGCTGAGGCTATAGTGAAGGTAACGGACACGCTCCCGAACCTGATCCAGTAGTCGTGTGGAGCGCAAAACAGGGGTGCCGGGTATCATGGAAGTTTTATACCTGTGTTTTTGCACAGTGTATCGACTCAAAACCCAGGCTGCAAGCCACTTACAGGAGGAAGCCGTGCACAGAATATCCCGCATCATCCCGCTTATCCCGCAAGTTCTGCGGGATACATTACGTTAAAGGGCACAAATGGAGCGCGGTGGTGATCAACGGACGAAAGACGACATTAGCAAGTACGGCTGCAGTGTCATGCATGTGTTCGATGCCGAGGGCGACCTTCCGTCCTTCACCTACTCAATCGGGATTCAGCAGGAGACTGGCGCACCGGAAGCTTTTGTCATTGGTCTAAAGCGACCAATGGCCCACTCTGTCATCAACGAGTACAACAGACGGACTCGCGAGGGTGAACGGTTTGAGATAGGCAAGTACTACGACGGATTCCTTGGCGGGTTTGAGGTTTGCATAGGCGCGGTACCACGGTCAGCCTACGACGAGTACTTTGGCCAAAACATCGATTTCTATGGTGGGCGAGAGTTCGACGTAGTTCAGATCGTCTATCCGACCACCAAGGGTGTTTGGCCATGGGCGCCTAAAGCGTCAGAGTCGTTTATTCAGGGGCAACCCATACTCGCGAAGCAAGGTTGAACCCATGCCCCTTAACATGCCAATCGACACGGACCCACAACTGCAGGATGCGGCTGCGCCGCAGGTTGTTGTGGTCCGGTCATCTCTACGTTAGCCGTATCAATATTTCCGGGGCGAGGAAGCAGTCTTGTTGTATACGCACACATTGCAGGATGAGTCAGAGTCATTCCAAGTCTCCGTACGCGAGGCGAAAGGACTCTCTCCGGTTGTGCTTTTCGCAGCGGGTGCGGGCGGCAATCCCGAGCGCCACGTTACGCTGCTGGATACACTGGCCGAAACAGGCTACACAGTAATTGCGCCACATTTTCAGCGGCTCAGTTCGCTGGAACCAACAGAAGCAGAGTTGACGCTTCGCGCAAGGCGGATTTGTCTTACGCTCGATACCTTTGTCCAGCCTGATACAACCGTGGCTGGTGTGGGGCACTCCATCGGCGCAACCATTCTTCTCGCGCTAGCCGGAGGGAAAATGTGGTCACGGCTTGGTCACCGCATTCACATCAAAGCGGATGGGCGCCTAACTCGTCTTGGCCTGATTGCACCGCCAACCGGGTTCTTCCAGGCACCGAGTGCACTCGATGCGGTGCATGTTCCAATTCAGGTATGGGTCGGCTCTGCGGACAGCATCACGCCTCCCGCACAAAGTGAATGGCTGGCTCAGGCAATGCGAGGTTGGCAAACTGTGGATGTTCGCATCATTGACGGCGCAGGGCATTTCTCATTCATGGATCAACCGCCGCCCAATACCGTTGAGCCGCTGCAAAACAAGCAAGCATTTCTTCGCGAGTATTCGAGTGAGATTTGCAGCTTTGTGCACGGCTAACAATTCATTGCAGACGACGGCCTACGGCCGCGCCTGAACTCCTACAAGGGCTTCCCCATAAAAGTCAAACAAATTTCCAACCGTGATGCATCGCGCAGCGATGGATCACGGAGTGCATTTCGATTGACTTGATTCAATCCACACCATCTACGCCAGCGCTGCGTTGCCCAGTCGAGCAAGGAATGCGGACAGCGAAACTACAAACGGTCA
>JBATPF010000152.1:0-2311 GCA_049291355.1 Giesbergeria sp. | reverse complement strand
CGAAGCCCTGTACGCCGGATTCACCAAGGCCACCGGAATCAAGGTGAATCGGGTGGACGCGGACGATGCCGGGATCATCGCGCGCCTCAAGGCCGAAGGCGAAGCCTCCCCGGCCGACGCGATCCTGCTGGTGGACGCAGCACGTCTGTACCGCGGCGAAAAGGACGGGCTCTTCAAGCCCATTCAGTCCAAGGCGCTCAATAGCGCCATTCCAGAGAACCTGCGCAGCCAGCCCGCGGTCGACGGCGGTATTTCGTGGTTTGGCCTATCAACCCGCGCCCGCATCATTGTCTACAACAAGGTCAAGGTGCAGCGGGACGACGTTGATACCTACGAAGAACTGGCCGACCCCAAGAACAAGGGCAAGCTGTGCATTCGCTCGGGCTCGCACCCCTACAACCTGAGCCTGTTTGGCGCAGTCAATGAGCACCTGGGTCCGGAAAAGACAGAAGCCTGGCTCAAGGGCATGGTGGCCAACCTGGCCCGCGACCCCAAGGGCGGCGACACCGACCAGATCAAGGCCGTGGCTTCGGGCGAATGCGACATCGCCGTGACCAACAGCTACTACCTGGCGCGCCTGATGCGCTCGTCCAAACCCGAAGACGTGGCCGTGGCCAACAAGGTGGGCGTAGTGTTCCCCAACCAGCAAACCTGGGGCACGCACGTGAACATAGCCGGCGGCGCTGTGGCACGCCATGCCAAGCACCCTGAAAACGCGGTTCGCTTCCTGGAATACCTCGCCACGCCCGAGGCACAGAACTATTTTGCCAACGGCAACAACGAGTGGCCCGCCGCCAAGGGCATCCACCCGGAAAATCCGGCACTCCAAGCCATGACCGGCGGCAAACCCTTCAAGAGCGAGAACATTCCGATCAGCGCGGTGGGTGCCCACATAGGCGCCGTGCAGCAAATGCTGGACCGCGTAGGCTTCAAGTAGATCACTGGCACTTGTGCAATCGCCGCCTCGGCCAGAGAGGCGGCTTTTTTGCGTCCATCCACTTCCCTCATAATTGACGTTTACGTCAACGTCAATATCAACGTCACTTAGAGGAGACTGGGCATGCAGATCAAGGGCAAAGTATTCATCGTCACCGGCGGCGCTTCGGGCCTGGGCGAAGGCACGGCACGGCGGTTGGCAGCACAAGGCGCCACCGTCGTGGTGGCCGACATGCAGGCAGACAAGGGCGAAGCCGTAGCCAAGGACATCGGCGGCGCCTTCGTGCGCTGCGACGTCAGCAGCGAAAGCGACGGCCAGGCAGTCGTCGCCAAAGCGGTGTCCCTTGGGAAACTGATGGGCTTGGTCAACTGCGCCGGCATCGCACCTGCGGAAAAGACCGTGGGCAAGAACGGCGCGCATTCGCTGACCGTGTTCAGCAAGACCATTACCGTCAACCTCATTGGCAGCTTCAACATGATCCGCCTGGCAGCCGATGCCATGGCCAAGAACGAAGCCGAAGACACCGGCGAGCGCGGCGTGCTGATCTCGACCGCCAGCGTCGCCGCCTACGACGGCCAGATCGGCCAGGCCGCCTACTCGGCCTCCAAGGGCGGCATTGTTGGCATGACCCTGCCCATCGCGCGCGACCTGGCCCGCAGCGGCATTCGCAACATGACGATTGCCCCCGGCATCTTCGGCACCCCCATGCTGTTTGGCATGCCCCAGGAAGTGCAGGACGCCCTGGCCGCTGGCGTCCCCTTCCCGAGCCGCCTGGGCACGCCCGAGGACTATGCCAAGCTGGTGCAGCACATCATCGAGAACGACATGCTCAACGGCGAGGTGATCCGCCTAGATGGCGCCATTCGGTTGGCACCGCGCTGACCCGACGCTTGCCGTCCAAAAAGCAAAAAGGCCCTGTAACTCATTGAGTTACAGGGCCTTTTTCTGTTGTTGGCGGAGAGGGTGGGATTCGAACCCACGGTAGTATTGCTACTACGCCTGATTTCGAGTCAGGCGGAATAGGTATTTGCCTCTGTTGAGATATGTAGATAAAATCAATTAAATCAACAATTTACAAGCTAAGCAAAACTTGGAACTGTTGATTTATACATGGGTATATTTACCAGATTTGCCTACAGATTGCCTACAGATTCCAGGAGGCTGCCATGAGTGGACAAAAAAGCCGGGTGCGTTTAACTGCTGGCCGGGTTGCAGACTTCACTTGCCCACTTGGCAAGTCCCAAGCGTTCTTGTGGGATACCGACACGCCTGCGCTAGCACTGCGCGCGACACCTACGGGCCGTAAAACCTACGTCTTTGAATCGCGCCTGCACCGGGACACCATCCGCATCAACATCGGCACCGCTGCCGAAT
>JBATPF010000151.1:0-12520 GCA_049291355.1 Giesbergeria sp. | reverse complement strand
CTGTGCGAGGTGACGGGTGTGTGGGCGCACTGGCTGCAGATATCGCGCGGTATCGTCTGTGCAGCGACTACCGGGTCAGGGCGGCGCTCGGTGGCGGCCTGAAGTGAATAAATCAGGGGCGACTACGTAAACGGCTACTTGCAGTGGAAGCCGACCCGCCCCACTTCACGGCATCGCGTGCACAACGGTGGGCGAACCGGACGAGTCCTCCGCGTATTCCATAACTGCTATATATTGGTTTATGTCACACACCATCCAAGAGGAATGCATGTCGATCCAATCCATTCTGAAATCCACCGTGGTGGCACTGGCGATCGTGACCGGTGCGCCGCTTTTCGCACAGGGCACGCCCATCAATACAACGGCGTTTGACGCGCTGGTTGCGCAGGGCCCCGTCGCTGACGCTGCAACCCTTGCATCGAGCACCTGGGCCAGCAAGATCAAGCAGGCCGGCTCGCTGCGCCTGGGCGGTACGCAAACCTCGAACCTTTTCTCGCTGCTCAACGAGAAAGACGGCAAGATGCGCGGCTTCGACGCAGGTCTGGCCCAGCTCATTGCGCGCTACATCCTGGGCGATGGGGCCAAGGTCCAGTTCACGCAGGTGACCTCGTCCACGCGCGAGCAGGTGCTCATCAACGACCAGGCCGACATGGTGCTCGCCACGTACTCCATCACCCCTGCCCGCGCCGAGAAGATTGCGTTCGCAGGCCCCTACTACACATCGCAGGCCGGGGTGCTGGTCAAGGCGAACAACAAGGCGATCCAGTCGGTCAACGATCTGGGCGGCAAGAAAGTTGCCACGCAGGCGGGCTCCACGGGGCCCGCGATCCTGGCGCAGTTCGCGCCCAAGGCAGTGGTGCAAGAGTTCCAGACCCACCAGGAAGCCCTTGACGGACTGCGCCAGGGACGTGTGGACGCCTACGTCACCGACTACACGCTGCTGCTCAACGCCCTGAGCTTAGGCGCCGGCGATGCGCAGCTGGCGGGCGCGCCCTTTGGTGCGCAGGACCCCTACGGCATCGGACTGCCCAAGGGCTCGGACGGCGTGGCCTTCGTCAATGCCTTCCTGAAGAAAGTAGAAGCCGACGGCACCTGGGCCAAGCTTTGGACCATTTCCATCGGACAGCGTACCGGCAGCACAGCCGTTCCGACACCGCCTGCTCTGCCGTAACAAGTTTCAATAGCGGATTCCCATAGCGGATGGGCGAATTCTCCAGACTCCTGGTCGACTACGGGCCTGCCTTCGTGCAGGCCCTTTTGCTGACCTGGAAGCTCACCGTGGTGTCGTTCGTGCCCGGCTTCTTGCTGGGCATGGTGGTGACGGTGCTTCGCCTCCTTCCGCTGCCGCCGCTGCGCTTTGTTCTGACCGGCTACGTCGAGATCTTCCGCAACATTCCTAGCGTTGCGCTGCTGATCTTCATCGTGTTTGCGCTGCCCGATCTCAACGTGCTGATCGACTATGAGCCCAGCGTGGTCCTGACCTTGGTGCTGGTCTGCTCTGCGTTCACGGCGGACTACCTGCGCGCGGGCATCAACACCGTCGCTGGCGGGCAAATGGAGGCCGCACTCAGCCTGGGCATGCGGCCGATGCGTGTCATCTATTCGGTGGTACTGCCGCAGGCGCTGCGCGCGGTGGTGCAGCCGATGACTTCGCTGCTCATTGCACTCATGCTATCGACCTCACTGGCGTCGCAGGTGCCGTTTCCAGGCCGGGAGCTCACCGCGCTCGTGTCCAAGATCGCCAATGATTCCGCCGCCGGCATTGCCGCGTTCGCGGTGGCCGCTGCGATGTACGTGGCGACGGGCTTGCTCATTGCCTGGGCGGGTGCCACCTTGGAAAAGAAGGTGCGGATATTGCGATGAGCCGCCCTCTGGAAGAAATTCTGTTTGGCAATCCAAGCCCCCAGGCCCAGACGGCCATGCGGGCAGCGAGCGTGGCTACCGCAGCCGTGCTGCTCCTGCTGGCTGCGGGCATCGTGTTTCGCTTCCATACTGCCGGGCAGCTCGACGCCCGGTTCTGGGAATTCTTCGCCTGGCGAACGACCTGGGCCTTCCTGGCCAAAGGGCTGCTCGGCACGCTGGCATCGGCGGCAATGGCCGCAGCCATCGCGCTGTCCCTCGGGCTGGTGCTGTTGCTGGGGCGCCTGGCGCGGCCGCGGCTGCTGCGCTGGCCGAGCGTCGCGGTCATCGAGTTTTTGCGGGGCACGCCGACGCTGCTGCTCATCTATGTGTGTTTCCTGGTGCTTCCGCAGATCGGAATCAAGCTGAGCACCTACTGGATGCTTACCTTGCCGATTGGCCTGAGCACCGCCGCTGTGGTGGCCGAGGTGTACCGGGCGGGCGTGTTGGCCGTTCCGCGCGGCCAGGCCGATGCGGCACGAAGCTTGGGGATGACAAAAACCCAGGTTTTCTTCTTCATCGTCTTCCCCCAGGCCCTGCGCTACATTGTCCCGGCACTGGTCGCGCAACTGGTCATCGTGGTCAAGGACACCACCTTTGGCTACGTTGTCACCTACGGCGAACTCATGCAGAACGCCAAGGTGCTGATCGCAAACTACCATGCGCTGGTGCCCGTGTACCTCGTGGTAGCGCTGCTGTACTGCCTGGTGAACTACGCGATATCCAGGGCGAGCAAACGGCTTGGCGGGCCGATGCATTGACGATTCGCACCGGACTGACCGTCCCTTGCGAAAGCATCGGCTGCGGCACATCCATCAGGCCTGTCGTCCGAGCGGTTGAACCGACTGGTGCGAGCAGAAACTGGTTTGTCGGCGCAGCAGATCGTGCACGAGCGCCTGGTGCGAGAAGCCTGTCGGCGCCTAATGCACGTGCAGGCACCGGTTTCGCAACTCGCTTTCGATTTGGGATTCATTGACCCGGCGTATTTCAGCCGATTTTTCAGGCGACATGTTGGAATCGCCCCCGCGGCATACCGCAGCGCTGCCGATATGGGCTTTGGGCAAAGCGCATGAATCGCCTTGGCGAAGAAAATCAGGGTGATTCATTGTGGATCGACGTTCGGAGCCAACGTGCGGCTCCGCTGAGCGTGGTTGCTTGCCAGCGCCGTCGTGTCATGCAAGAACCCCAAGCTTCCTGAGGTGCGGCAGCGAACGGACGTCGGCACACTGCAAGGCGTAGCATGGGTCCATGACCGACGAACAAGACCGCGCCTCCTTTCAACACCTAGACGCCTATTGGCGCGCTGCCAATTTCCTGTCGGTTGGCCAGATCTTCCTGTGGGACAACCCGCTTCTGAAGCGCCCGCTGGCCTTGACCGATGTGAAGCCCATGTTGCTCGGGCACTGGGGCACCACTCCTGGACAAAACTTCATTTACGCGCACCTGAATCGCGTCATCAAAGCCAACGACCTGGACATGATCTATGTGTCTGGCCCAGGTCACGGCGGTCCTGCGGTGGTCGGCAATACGTATCTTGAGGGCACTTACAGCGAGGTCTACCCCGACATCAGCCGCGATGAGGCCGGGCTGAAGAAGCTGTTCAGGCAGTTCTCGTTCCCTGGTGGCATTCCCAGCCACGCCTCGCCCGAGTGCCCAGGCTCGATCCACGAGGGCGGCGAACTGGGCTACTCGCTCAGCCATTCCTTCGGCGCCGTGTTCGACAACCCCGACCTGATCGTCGCCTGCGTGGTGGGCGACGGCGAGGCGGAAACCGGCCCGCTGGCCACCGCCTGGCATTCCAACAAGTTTCTCGACCCGGCGACCGACGGCGCAGTGTTGCCCATCCTGCACCTCAACGGCTACAAGATTGCCAACCCGACGGTGCTGGCGCGCATCACGCACGAGGAACTCGACCAATTCTTGCGCGGCTGCGGCTGGATCCCTATCTTTGTAGAAGGGCATGAGCCAGAGGCAATGCATGCGCTCATGTCTGCGGCGCTCGATCGGGCCGTGGCCGACATTCAGCGCGTCCAGCGCGAGGCGCGCGAGCATGGCCAGACGGACCGCCCGCGCTGGCCGATGGTCGTGCTCAATTCTCCCAAAGGCTGGACCGGGCCGAAAGTGGTCGATGGCGAGCCTTGCGAGGGCAATTTCCGTTCGCACCAGGTGCCACTGCACCCGGCCGACCACCCCGGGCACCTGAAGCAGCTGGAAGATTGGCTGAGAAGCTACCGGCCTGAAGAGTTGTTCGATGCGCAGGGCCAGTTGATGCCGGAACTTGCCGCGCTAGCGCCGATCGGGACACGGCGCATGGGCGCCAATCCGCACGCCAACGGCGGCCTGCTGCTGCGCGACCTGCATCTGCCCGACTTTCGTGGGTACGCAGCCGCCGTGCCTGTGCCGGGCGCTCCGGGCATTGGCGACACCCATGTGCTCGGGCCCTTCCTGCGCGACGTGGCCCGGCTCAACGACGCCGAGCGCAACTTCCGGATCTTCGGTCCGGATGAGACCGTTTCCAACGGTCTGGACGCGGTGTTTGAAGCGACGAACCGCCAGTGGGACGCTCCCACCGCGCCGGGCGACCAGTGGCTGGCACCGCAGGGCCGGGTGATGGAGATGCTCAGCGAGCACCAATGCGAGGGCTGGCTCGAGGGCTACCTGCTGACCGGCCGGCATGGCCTGTTCAATTGCTACGAGGCCTTCATCCACATCGTTGACTCGATGTTCAACCAGCACGCCAAGTGGCTCAAGGTCAGTGCCGAACTGCCCTGGCGACCCAAGATTGCGTCGCTGAACTACCTGCTGGCCTCGCATGTCTGGCGCCAAGACCACAACGGGTTCACGCACCAGGACCCGGGTTTCATCGATCACGTGGTCAACAAGAAGGCCGAGGTGGTGCGGGTGTACCTGCCGCCTGACGCCAACTGCCTGCTGTCGGTGATGGACCACTGCCTGCGCAGCCGGCAATACGTCAATGTGGTGGTCGCTGGCAAACACCCGGCGCCGCAATGGTTGGCGATCGACGCCGCAGCCACGCATTGCGCCGCAGGCATTGGCGCTTGGCACTGGGCCGGCAACGAGTCGGCCGATGGCGTGTCCAAGGGCGATCCGGACGTGGTCATGGCCTGCTGCGGCGACGTGCCGACGCTAGAAACATTGGCCGCAGTGTCGATCCTGCGCGCAGAACTGCCCGACTTGCACATCCGGGTCGTCAATGTCGTCGACCTGATGCGGCTGCAGCCGCCCAGCGAGCACCCGCACGGACTGCCCGACGCGGACTTCGACGCGCTGTTCACGCAAGGCAAACCGGTCATCTTCGCGTTTCACGGCTACCCCTGGCTAATCCATCGGCTGACGTACCGGCGCACCAACCACCACAACCTGCACGTGCGTGGCTACAAGGAAGAAGGCACGATCACCACACCCTTCGACATGACGGTGCTCAACGACCTGGACCGATTTCACCTGGTCATGGACACCGTCGATCGCCTGCCGCAAACCGGCGCTGCGGGCGCCGCATTGAAGGCCAGGTTGGCTGCAAAGCTCGTGGAGCACCGCAGGTACATCCGGGAGCACGGCCAGGATCTGCCGGAAGTGCGCAACTGGCGCTGGAAGGCAGGCGAATCATGACGTTTTCACAGGCCCCGTTGATCGCCACGGCACAGGCCCTGATGGCACCAGGCAAGGGGCTGCTTGCCATGGACGAGAGCGTAGGCACCTGCAACCGACGCCTGGCCGAAGTGGGCATTGCCCAGACGGAAGAATCCCGTCGCCGCTATCGCGAGTTGCTGGTGACGGCGCCCGGCCTGTCCGAGGCCATCAGTGGTGCCATCCTGTTCGATGCCACCTTGCATCAGAAGACCGCCGACGGCGTGTCCTTCGTCGATGTTCTGCGCGCCGACGGCATCGTGGTCGGTATCAAGGTGGACGCCGGTGCGAAGGCTTTGGCAGGCCACGCTGGCGAGCAAGTCACCGAAGGCCTGGATGGCTTGCGCGAGCGCCTGGCTCACTATGCGTCGCTGGGCGTGCGGTTTGCCAAGTGGCGGGCGGTGCTGACCGTTGGAGACGGATTGCCCAGTCGGGCCTGCATCCTGGCCAACGCACACGCTCTGGCGCGCTATGCCGCGATTTGTCAGGAAGCGCAACTCGTGCCCATTGTCGAGCCCGAGGTGCTGATGGAAGGCGGGCACACGCTGGCGCGGTGCAGCGACGTGACAACCGAGGTGCTGCACCAGGTCTTCGAGCAGCTCTATCGCCAGGGGGTGGCGCTGGAGGGAATGGTTCTCAAGCCGAACATGGTGCTGCCAGGGCTATCGAGTGGAGCCACTGCGTCGCTGGAAGAGGTGGCCGACGCCACGCTGAGCTGCCTGCGACGCACCGTGCCGGCCGCCGTTGCCGGCATCGCGTTCCTGTCCGGCGGTCAATCGGCCGAACTGGCAACGGCGCGCTTGAACGCCATGCATCTGCGCACCGCCTTGCCCTGGCCCCTCAGCTTCTCGTTCGGGCGGGCGCTGCTGCAGCCGGCACTCGGCCTGTGGGCCGGCAGCGATTCGAACCGAGTCGCGGCGCAGAACGCATTGCTGCACCGTGCACGCTGCAATGGCGCGGCAGTGCGGGGCGCCTGGCGCCCTGCCATGGAGACCGAAGGACTTGCGGGATGAAGATCTACCTCGTCCGCCATGGGGAAACGGCCTGGACGCTCAGCGGCCAGCACACCGGGTCGACCGAGCTGGGGCTGACGGCCTACGGCGAAGAAGAGTCGCGAGCCCTGGCACCCCGCCTGCGGGCCCTGGCTATTGCGCGCGTCCTGGTCAGCCCGCGTTTGCGCGCGCGCCAGACCTGCGCGCTGGCTGGCTTTGGCGCGGCGAGCGAGCTTGAGCCCGATTTGGCCGAATGGGACTATGGCCGCTACGAAGGGCGGACCTCTGAGGACATCCGCGGGGAGGCCCCGGAATGGAACATCTGGCGGGATGGGTGCCCCGGGGGGGAGTCGCCCTTGGATGTCAGCGCGCGGGCCGACAGGCTTGTCTCGCGCCTCTGTTCGATGCCCGGCACGACGGCACTGTTCTCGCATGGCCAGTTCGGCGCCGCGTTGGCCGTGCGCTGGATCGGGCTGTCCGTGGTCGAGGGTCAGCACTTCGCGCTGCACACGGCCTCGGTAAGTGCGCTGGGCGTTGCCGCCCACCACCCGGATCGGTGGACCATCGAGCTGTGGAACGAGCGCCCAACGCCGCCATCGGGTCCGACGCCAGTCCAATGACTGCGCGAATGCGCTGCCCTATGGCACTCAGCCGGCTGGGTTTGCGGTCGAACAGTCCGCGGCAACTGAACTTGGAGAGGGACGCCATTCGAAGGTCGACGCAATCCAAAGCACAATCTCGGGTGAAAGAATCTACAGATGAGGAATTTGCTGCGTGAAACTTCTTCTTGTCGGAGCAACGGGGCTGGTAGGTAGCCATGTCTTGCGGCTCGCACTGGCCGACGATCGAATCGACAGTGTGGTGGCTCCATCGCGTCGGGAACTGCCCAAACATCCCAAATTGCTGTCCCCGGTCGTGAACTTTGACCACCTGCCGAAAGATGCCCCTTGGTGGCAGGCGGATGCGCTCATTTGCACTTTGGGCACCACCATGTCAAAGGCCGGGTCCAAAGAAGCCTTCCGGCGCGTGGACCATGACTATCCGCTCGCGGCTGGGCAACTGGCCAAGCAGCATGGCACGCCCACCTACGTCTTGAATTCGGCCTTGGGCGCCGACGCATCGTCGCGCATTTTCTACAACCGGGTGAAGGGAGAACTGGAGCACGATCTGGAGACCTTGGGATTTTCGTCCCTCACCCATGTGCGACCCGGCCTCATAGGTGGAGACCGCCAGGAAGTCCGTGCGGGAGAACGAGCGAGCGTTGCTGCTTTGGCATGGCTCGGCCCCCTCTTGCCGCGCCGATGGCGGTTGAACCCGGCGCCAAAGATTGCCGAGGCGCTGCTCAATGCCGCGATCCATCCGGGGCCAGGCGTACACGTCATCCCATCCGAACGGATGTGCTGAAGCCGCACCCGCGCTCCCGCCCACGCTCCCATCACGCAGCGGCAGGCGTGGCCCGCCCAGTAGGCGCAAATGGAAAATTCAGGCGGGCAGCGCAGATCGGCACAATGGCCAACAATGCCCATCAACCTCGCGCTTGCACGACTGCTTCATGAACCTTATTGACGGCTTGATGCGCAACATTTCTTCCCAGAAGGTCATCGACCTGCTGCTCGATGCCGTGTGTATCGTGCAGGCAGACAGCCGGATTGTTTTCGTCAGCGCCGCGTTCGAACGCATATTTGGCTACACGCCGCAGGAAGTCGTGGGCCGGCGCATGCTGGATATGCTGCATCCCGACGACTTGCCAGTCACGCAAGGCCAGGTCGCCAGCATCATGGCCGGCGATTTGCAGCTGCAATTTGAGAATCGCTACGTGCGCAAGGACGGGCGCATTGCCCACATTCTCTGGACCGCACGTTGGCTGCCCGACCGGCAGGTGCGGCTGGCGGTGGCGCACGATATCACCGAGCGCAAACGGCACGAGAGCCTACAGGCAGCGCTTTATGCCATCTCCGAAGCGGCGCATGCCGCACAAGGCCTGGAAGCACTTTTTGAGCACATCCACGGGATCATCGGGCGCTTGATGGTGGCAACCAACTTCTCGGTGGTGCTGCGCGATCCCACCACGGCCGAGCTGCGCTATGCCTACCATGCCAGCGAGCATGCGGTGGCGCCCAGCGCGCCAGTGTGCAGCGACGCGCGCTGCGCCGAGGTGGTTCGCAGCGCAAGCACCTTGCTGATCACTCCCGACGCTCGCCATGGCTTGTCCCCGTGTGCGTCGTCAGACGCAGCGCCCCAGGCGCGGTACTGGCTAGGCGTGCCTCTGCGGTCCGGGAGCGGGGTTATTGGCGCGCTGGTGCTGCAAAGCTACGGCGAAGAGGTCGCCTACACGCCCACTGATCAGGACTTGCTGCAGTTTGTCTCGACGCAGGTGGCTACCGCCATCGAGCGCAAGCAAATGCACGAGCGCCTGCAGCAGATGGCGCAGTTCGACGCGCTCACCCGTTTGCCCAATCGCATGGTGCTGCTGGACCGTTTGCGTATTGCCTTGGCGCGAGCGCGCCGCGATGGCACGCTGGTGTCCTTGCTGTTTGTGGATCTGGACGATTTCAAGCGCGTCAACGACACCCTGGGCCATGCCATGGGCGACCTTTTGCTGCAGCGGGTGGCGGGGCGCCTGCAGGGCTGTGTGCGTGCGTCCGACACGGTGGCACGCCTCGGTGGCGATGAGTTTGTGGTGCTGCTCGAGAGCGGGCGCCAAAAAGAACACGCCCAGACGGTGGTGAACAAGTTATTGGCTGCCTTTGCCCATCCGTTCGACCTGGAGGGCAACGTGCTGCACATGCATCCCAGCATTGGCACGGCGCTTTATCCCGAAGATGGTGGTGACGCTGCGGCCCTGCTCGACCATGCGGACCGAAGCATGTATCTGTGCAAGCAGGCGGGCGGCGGCGGTGGGCCGCTGGCCTCTGCACCGGCCGTGCAAGAAGCCCCGACAGGGTAAGAGCGTCAGTAGCTGCGCCCACCCTTGTACATCGCGTGCTGGCGCCGATTGAGCGTGGCCGCTTCGCCCAGCCGCGCCATGGCGGCCCCGGCGTGGGCATGGGTGATGGCCATACCCAGCGCGTCCGCCGCATCGGTTCCGGGCAGGCCGGGCAGGTTGAGCAGGCGGCGCACCATTTCCTGCACCTGGCTTTTGGCGGCGCGACCGTGGCCCACCACGGCCTTTTTCATCTGGAGGGCGGTGTATTCGGCCACCGGAAGGTCGCGCGCCACCAGCGCCGTGATGGCCGCCCCGCGCGCCTGGCCCAGCAGCAAAGTGGACTGCGGGTTGACGTTGACAAACACGATCTCCACCGTCGCCACATCGGGCTGGTAGCGCGCCACCACCTCACTGATGCCGTCGAACAGCACCTTCAGGCGCCCAGGCAGATCGCCCAGCGCCAACTGCGTGGTGCGGATGGTCCCGCTGGCCACGTAGGCGAGTTGGTGGCCGTCTACATCCACCACCCCAAAGCCCGTGGTCTGCAGGCCAGGGTCGATGCCGAGTATGCGCATTTGCTATTGAATAGTTAGCTGTCTACGCTTATGGGATAAGCGCTACAGGCCGATTTGATCAATTATTTTGAGGTCTGGAAAATGCGACGGATGTGCGGCAGCCATGATACGGGTGCGATTGCAGCGCAGCCTGTGCCCCTGCAGAATGAAGCCATCTGATTCTTCAGGAGCCTGACATGGACACCGGAACCGTCCGCCTGCAGCGCGTGCTGCGCGCCAGCCCGGAGCGCGTCTACCGCGCGTTTCTCGACCCGGCCGCCATGGCCAAATGGTTGCCTCCGCATGGTTTCACTTGCGCGGTGGAGCACATGGACGTCCGCGTGGGCGGCCACTACCGCATGGCATTAGGGCCTGTTAACACTATGCAAGGGAATCGCGTTGCCCCGCAAAAGGGCTGTATGCAAGGCGCACGTGCGCAGCAAGGCTGGTGCCTTGCAAGCGCGGGCAACGCTGCAGATGGCCCCTTTGCGAGGCAACCCGAAGGGAAGGTCACCAGAGCCCGTCCCTCGGCGTTGCGCTCCTTGATCGTGCGGACGCACGCACTGCGTCGCGCGCCTTGATGGGCGGGCTCTGATGACCTTCGCGACCCCTTGCATAGTGTTAACAGGCCCTAACTTCGGCAATGGCGAGCAGCACCGCTTTGGTGGGACCTACCTGGAACTGGTGCCCGGCGAACGCATCCGCTACACCGACCGGTTTGATGATCCCAACCTGCCGGGCGACATGCAGACCACGGTGCAACTGCGCGCCGTGGGCTGCGGCACGGAACTCAATGTGCTGCAAGAAGGGCTGCCGGCCGTGATTCCGGTGGACCAGTGCCTGCTGGGCTGGCAGGAATCGCTGATGCAATTGGCGCTCCTGGTGGAACCGCAGATCGCCGCTTGATCGCAGAAAGACACTATGCAATTCTTCCGACTTGGCCCCATGGGCCACGAAATTCCCGTGGCTCTGTGGCAGGGGCAGTATTTCGACCTGCGTGCCCTGACGGCGGACATCGACGGCGCGTTCTGGAGTGGCCAGGGCGCCGAGCGGGTTGCAGAGGCGCTGCAGCGCGGCGAGCTTCCCCTGGTGCAGAACGCCCAGGCCCTGCGCGTAGGCGCCCCGGTGGCCCGGCCGCAGGCGCTGCTGTGCATCGGGCTCAACTACGCGGCGCACGCGGCCGAGTCCGGCATGCCGGCGCCGCAGCAGCCGGTGTTGTTCTTCAAGCATCCCAATACCCTGGTCGGCCCGAACGACGCGGTGGCCGTGCCACCCGGCGCGACGCGCATGGACTGGGAGGTGGAGCTGGCGGTGGTCATCGGCCAGCGCGCCAGCTATCTGACCTCGGTGGCGGCAGCGCGGGCGCACATTGCCGGTTACTGCGTGGCCAACGACCTGTCCGAGCGCAGGTTTCAGCTGGAGCGCAGTGGCTCGCAGTGGGGCAAGGGGAAATCGTTGCCCGGCTTCTGTCCGCTCGGCCCGATGCTGGTCACGCCCGATGAAGTCTCGCCCGAGAATCTGCGCATCCGCTCTTGGGTGAATGGTGAGGCACGCCAGGATTCATCCACCCGAGACATGATTTTCAGCGTGGACCAGATCGTGCACGACCTCTCCCAGTACCTGGTGCTGGAGCCCGGCGACGTGATTCTCACGGGCACGCCCGAGGGTGTGGCGATGTCGGCGCGCTTCCCGTACCTGCAGGCGGGCGACGTGGTGGAGCTGGAAGTCGAAGGCCTGGGCCGGCAGCGCCAGCAATTGACGTAACCCTAAGGCAGCTCCGCGCTGGACATGCGTCCCATGATGGTGCGCGTGCGCCCGGCAATGTAGGCCGAGCCGGGATTTTTCTCAAAGCGTTTGGGCGCTGGCAGCATGACGGCCAGGCGCGCGGCTTCCTGGTTGCTCAGGCGGTTGGCGCTTTTCTTGTAGTAGCGCTGCGCCGCCGCTTCGGCGCCAAAGACGCCGTCGCCCCATTCCACGCTGTTGAGGTAAATCTCCAGAATGCGCTGTTTAGACAGCATCCTTTCCAGCAGCAGGGTCAGGACGAACTCCTGGCCCTTGCGCAGCATCGTGCGCTCGCCCGAGAGCAGCAGGTTCTTGGCCAACTGCTGCGTGATGGTGGAGCCGCCACGGATCTTGGCCGCTCGCACCGGGCGGTCGGGCGCGCGGGCGCTGGCCTTGGCGGCCAGCTCCTCGGCGCGGTTGTTGCGCTCCCAGGCCTTTTCAATGGCGTTCCAGTCCACGCCATCGTGGTTGACGAAGCCGTCGTCCTCCGAGGCAATCACTGCGCGCTTGAGCGATTCGGCAATCTGCTGGTAGGGCAGCCACTGCTGGCGCCAGTGCAGCTCGCCGCCGCGCCCCATCGACAGTATTTGCGTCCAGATTTCGCTGCGCTGAAAGCTGGTCGACTGCGGGTCGATCACCACCATGGCCGCAATGCGCAGCACGAAGAAGAGCTGCAGGGCGACCAACGCCATGAGGACCAGCGCCACCCAGCGCAACAG
>JBATPF010000150.1:0-8687 GCA_049291355.1 Giesbergeria sp. | reverse complement strand
AAGCGCTGTACGTCGGCGGCGGAGCCCAGGGCGGTTTGCTGCTTTTGCCATTCGGGCAGCACTTCGTCGGGACGGATGCGGCGTTGGGCAAACACGGTGCGGTTGGCTTTGGCTTTTTCCAGTGCGTCGGCCCACTGGACTTGCAAGGGTGCGAGCAGGGCTTCGGCCTCCTCAAAAGCAAAGCCCATTTGCGCGCTGGTACCGGCCCGCTCGCGCTTCATTAGGGCGGCTTTGACGAGGGCTTGGTTGATGCGTTGCTTGTCTTCGGGCATGGGCACGAGAACGCCCAGCTCTTTCTGGATGGCTTCGCCTTTTCGCAGGATGACGTTGAGCACAAAGCCATCGACCGGGTTGTCTTGTCCGTAGAGCATGGTGCAGCGCACTTCAGGCGCCTGCTGGCCGAAGCGGTCCACACGGCCTTCGCGCTGTTCGTGGCGGGTGGGGTTCCAGGCTAGGTCGTAGTGGACGACGGCGGTGAAGAGGTGTTGCAGGTTGATGCCTTCAGACAGGCAATCGGTGGCCACCAGAATGCGGCCTGCAGCGGTTTCGGCAACGTCTTCCATGCCTTCGACTTTGGCGCGGCGCTCTTCGGGGCTGAGTTCGCCGGTGACCACGTCCACCAACACTTTGGGCAGGTGCTTTTGCAGCTCGGCGGCCACGTAGTGCGCGGTGGCCACGTAGCGGCAGAACACCACGGGGGTAAAGCCATCTTTGACCAGCGCGGCCACATGGGTGATGAGGGTAGCGAGCTTGGGGTCGCCCGCCTTGCCAGAGAGGCGCTGCGCTTCGGCAATGAGGGCTTGGAGGCGGGCGCTGTCTTGCAGGGCGTTGTGTGTTGCATCCAGCTGGCCTGCGGGTTCAAGGTCGTTGCCGTGCAGGTCGTCGGCCTGGCCGTCGTACAGGCGATCGTCTTCGAGCAGGTCGGTGTCTTGTTCGTTGTTCGGGCCCAGCGCTTTGCCCTCTAGTCGGGTGGTGAGTGCTTTCACTGCGGCGGCGGGGGAGGAGGCCACGCAGCGCAGCAGGGCCAAGGTGGCGTACCAAATGAGGCGGGCGCTGCCCTGCTTTGTTTTTTCTACCGATTCAGCCATCTCGCGGCAGTAGGCCTGCACAGCGTCGAAGAACGCGCCCCAGTCGCCGGTGAGCTTGTAGGTAAGCTCGGTTTTCATCCGGCGGGCAAAGCCCCGGCCGTCGTCGGTTTCGGACTGCCATTCGACGATGTCTTTGCGGCGGCGCTGCACAAAGTGTCGGGCCAGTTGCTGGCGTAAGGGATCGTCGGCCGATGCGCGGGTTTGCAGGCCGAGAAAGACCGGGTCGAGCAGCGAGAGCAGGTTGTAGAACGCAACTTCATCGCCTGAGTGGGGCGTGGCGGTGAGCAGCAACAGGTGGCGATTTTCGTCTTTGGCCAGGCGCTGCAACAGTTCGAAACGCAGTTGCTTGCCCGCGCCGCTGCTGGCGCAGGTGTGGGCTTCGTCCACGATGATGCACTCGGGCGCGATCGAGAGAAAGTGCTCGCGGTGGCGCTCGCTCTTGATGTAGTCGAGGCTGACCACCACCACGGGGTGCTGGTCGAACAGGCCCACGCCGTGGGGCAGGTCGCGCTCTACCCGGCTGGCGCTGGCCGAAGTAAGGGCGATGGCCTGGAGGTTGAAGCGGTCTTGCAATTCGCCCTGCCATTGCTCCACCAGGTGGGGCGGGCAGAGCACGGCCAGGCGAGAAATTTCGCCTCGGTCAAGCAGCTCGCGGGCAATCAGCCCCGCTTCGATGGTTTTTCCGACACCTACGTCGTCGGCAATCAACAGGCGCACGGTGGCCAGACGCAGGGCCATGAGCAGCGGCACCAGTTGGTAGGCGCGGGGTTCGACGGCAATGTTGCCAAAGGAGCGGAAAGGGCCACCGCCCGCGCGCAGTTTGAGGCGCAGGGCGTCGCGCAGCAGCAGGGCGGCGGCGTGGTTGCCAGCTTGTTCGGGGTCGGGCCAGGCAAAGGTGGCGGGGGTGACGGGCTCGAACTCCAGTTCGGGGATGAGGGTGATGGTGTCTTCATCGGCCCCGCCGAGCGGGCGCAGGCGCAGCAGGCCGCCAGTGTCGCCCTGGTGGGTGTCGGACTGCACAACCCACTCGCGCCCTCGGGCGCGAACGAGGTTGCCGGGCATGAAATCAAGGGTGTCGGTGGTCATGCAGAAAGACGGTCGCGGTTAGCTGAAAACATGGGGGTGGCGGGCGAACTGCTCTGGCCATTGCGCGGGGTTGGACATGTCGAGCACGGTCTGCCCTTTGTCTACCAGCGCGGCGAGGTGGTAGGCCTGCAATGGGCTGAGCACGACGAGTGTGCGGGCGGCTTTGTACTGCGCTGCCACGGTAATTTGCCCGTTCAAGACGGCTACTTGGGTGCCATCGGGCTGGCGGTGGCCGCCGGTGTGCAGGGCGTGCTGCCATTGGGGCAACAGATCGCCATTGCCGTTGCCATCGCCCGGTGGCAGGGTTGGGGGCTGCACAGCAGGAGTTTCGTGCGCTAGCGTAACGCTGGCATTGGCCAACGCGACGAGCATCTCCAGAGCCTGCGAGTTGCGGCGGTTGATGTGGGGGTGGTCGGGCTGGTTGAAGTACGACAGCAGGCATTGGTAGCAGCCGGCTTCGCAAATGCTCTGACCGTCGGGCTTTTTGAGCTCCAGCGCGGGTAGGCCTTCGACCGTCCAGGGGCCTTGGGGGTCGCCGTGGTGCATGAGGCGGAGCGCTTGCGCAGCGACCTGTGCCATGGCGCCGGGTTCGGTGGCCAGGCGGGTCAGCACACCGGCGCCGCCCTCGGCAGCTTCGTAGAACAGCAGCGCCTTGCGGTCGTCTTGTTTGGGCAGGGGCTCGGCCACCAGCTCAGACTCTTCAATCTGGAAGGTCATTTCAATGCCGCGCTTGAGTGCCGCTTTCAGGGTGGCAATGGCTTCCAGGTCGAGCAGGTGCTTGGGCGCGAGGATGAGGATGTTGCGGTGGTCTTCGACGAAGGGGACGATTTGCTGGTTAGGCACTTTGTCCAGCAGGTCAGGATCGCGGTCGCCTTCAGGCGATTCGGTGGCGCCAGGCTCGTCTTTTTTGCTCCATTGTCCGGTGATGGGGTTGATGTAGAAACCCAGCTGCTCTTTGTTCTTGCGGCGGCGCCAGCCTCGGTTGATGCGCCAGATTTGCGCTGCGGGGGCGTAGGTGAGCGTGGCCAGGTCGTCTTCCGCATCGCCTGGGCCGCTGGTGATGCGTGATTTTTGCTGGGCAATGCGACCGTCGGGCCCCGGGAGGAAGCGGTAGGTGGTTTGCAGCTCGAAGCCTTGGCGCTGGCGGTCTTCGTCGTTGATGGAAATGCGCTCGACAGGGATGGTCTCTACGGTTTCAATGCGGTAGAGGCTGCGCACCCAGTCGAGGTCGGTGAGCTGGGCGCCGCAGTTTTCGCACAGGTTGTGGTGCGGCTCTGCTCCGCCTTCTTCACCCATGTGGGCGTAGCCGCACTGGCTGCACACGCGGCTGGCCACGGTAGCCAACTGGCTGTTGCCCGATATGTGGTCGGCCGAGCCGACGTTGAGCTTGGCGCGCACCACACGGTACATGCGGCCCTGGTGGTAGATCAGGCTACGCGGGCCAAATTCGGACAGCGCCAGAAAGCGTGGCCGGCTGACCATGCTGCCCTCGTCGTCCTTGCCCCTGGCGGTAGTGCCACCCTTGGCCGGTATCCATGCCATGAGCGGCAGGCGCGGGAAGTTGTAGCCGGGCAGAAATCCCTGGCTGGCCAGATAGCGGTAGGTGTAGAAGTCGGAATTCTGGCCGTTGCCGGACTTGAGCAGCACGGCGTATTGGCGTGCCGCGTCACCGTAGCGGCGCTGGGCGTTTTGCTTTTCGGCATGGGTGGTGGTGTAGCTTTTGACGACCTGGTCGGCCATGTCCATCTGTTTGCGTGTGGCGTCCACCAACACGCGCCAGCGCTCGAATGCAGCGCTGAAGTCGTTGGCAGCACGCTGCACGGTAGCGTCTATTTGGTCCGGTGAAAACCAGGGGCTGCCTTGCAGGACGGGCGCCAACTGCGCCATGAAGCGCTGGGTGCTGTGCAGGGCGCGGGCGGTGACTCCGGGCGCGGCAAGCCGTTCGTGCAGCGCCGGTAGCAATGGTTTCTCAGGCTTTTCCAGATCAAGCAGTGGCGCAATGCTGGTGTCGAGCTGGACTTGCGCGGCGGCCATCCAGATGGCGTGCAAGTGGCTTTCGACCAGATCACGGTTGGCCAGGTCGAGCGTGGGCGGCTTGACGATACCGTGCACCATGTCGGTGGCATGGTGGAAGAACCACTGGTCGTGCGGACTGAGAGCCGCACAGTAGGTGATCACAAGTGCTTGCTGCCCCGAGCGCCCGGCCCGGCCACTGCGCTGGGCGTAGTTGGCGGGGGTGGGGGGCACGTTGCGCAGGTACACCGTGTTGAGGGCCGAAATATCGACGCCCAGCTCCATGGTGGGCGAGCAGAACATGACAGGCAGGCGCTCCAGCGGGGCTTCGTGCACGGGGTTGGCGAGCCAGTCTTTGCGGTCTTTCTCGGTATAGCGAAAGCGCTGCTCCAGCAATTGGCGACGTGCGGCATCGACTTGCGCGGTGTGCTCTTGCGCTTCAAAGTCGAACAGGGCGTGGTTCTGCTGGCGCAAGGTTTCCGCCACGCCCAGGTAGAGGCTGCGGAAATATTGGTTGTGTTTGCCGTTGTCGGTTGCTTGAGCGTCATCGAACAGCAGCCAATCCATGGAGGATGCGTTGAGGCGCCAGCCGACGGTGGCTCCTTCGACATCGGACTTGTGCACGTAGCCGTAATGGGATGCAGCCTGAAGCAGGTGCTCGACCAGCTCTACCCACTGCGGGTCTTTCCAAATGGTGACCTGTGCGGCTGCGGCGCTGTCTTTCCAGAATTTGGCGGACTTGATGTCTTTGAGCAGGCGCGAGCGCGAGCCGCCTGGAATGAGGTCGGTGCGGGGTTTGCCCCTGTACTCGGGTCGCTTGGTAAGGATGAGGGACTTGGATGTTTCGAGGTTTTCATCCGATGCGAATGCCCAGCGCTCATTGAGGTACTGGTGGGCCGTGGCTTTGGCCTTGTCTTGCTCCACCGGATCGAGGTAACGGGTTTCAAGGCACAGGCTGCGCCGCATGCTGTCGAACAGCATGCCGGCCAAGGTGGCGCGCTGCGCGGGGCTGATGCTGGCCAGAATGGGGTGGCCTGTGAACAGGGAGGACTCGTTCGAAAACTCATCCATGCCGCGATAGGTGATGGTCAGTAGATTGAGTTGGTCGAGGTTGGGGTTGTTGAACCGCCATCCGCGTCGCAGATCCCGCAGCAACCGGTAGCCAATGATGAAACGCATGGTGCGCTGGGCATCCTGGCGCGCCAGCCCCATCAGCTTTGGGGTGCGCAGGTATTCGGCCAGGGTGCCGAAATCGGTCTTGTCAAAACCGAGGGCTTTGAAAACGGCGTCGGCCAGGGTTTCTTCGGTCAGCAACCCTTGGTGGTTTTGCAGTGCACCAATCAACGCGGAGCGCAGGGTGAGCAAAAAAACAAAGTCGTTGAAATGCCCGGCCTGCAGCGCAGCGTCTTGCCGGTTGTCGGTGAAGCCCAGCAGCTTGCGTGGGTCGGGTTGGTCGGCCGGAAGGTCTTGCGTCGCAAACAGTTGGCGAATAGCGCTGAGCGTGAGGATGGTGGTGGCGGATGAGCGGCCCTCGCCCGACAGGCTGGCCAGGCGGTTGATGTCCTTGCCGTGCACTTCATGGGTTTGCCCGCAGTTCAGACAGAAGCGGAACTTGCCCGGAATGAACCAGTATTCGCCTCCGCCGTGGCCCTGCAACCCCTGGGGGCTGACATGGATGTCTTCGGGCACGTATTTGCGGAAAGTGCTTTTCACCTTGGGCTCGGCCTTGGTGAGGTCAAGCCATGACTCGGGCAGGTCTTCGATGCTGCCCCGGTACACTTGAGTCAACTTGGCAGGGCATAGGAAACCGTAGCGTGCGTTTTCGTCGTCGTCGCTGGAGATGTCGTCAATCTCACGCGGGGCGTATTCCACAAACGCTTGCCCTGAGCGCCAGACTGGGTGGTATTCCTGCCCGCAGTCGCGGCAGAAATGTACGGGGTAGAGCTGCGTGCCTTCATCTTGACGGCCAGGCGCATAGCGCTGCGCATCGAGCGTGATGTGGCGTATGCCTTCGGGCTCCAACGTTGCGAGCACCTTGCCAGGGCCGCTGATGAACTGGTGCAGCTTGAAGGCAAAGGGTGCCCGGCCTTGCGGCGTCTTGACTTCGTGGGCGGCCACCAAAAAGCGTTGCAGCCCGGCGCGCGCCTCGTCCAACGTGCACTGCGCATCGTCCGCCAGGCGGTGGGCGGCGTCTGCTAGGGTCATGGGCTTGGCGCGCCGAGGGGCTTCATTTGCCGGTAGCTCGATCCCCAGACTCAGTTCTACCCAAACGGCCAAGGGGTCATCACTGAAAGCTGCAAAGTCCACCCACTGGTGGTCTTCCTGGAGCAAGGCAGGCTTCAGGAAGGGTTTGACTGCCTCAATATTTTTGCCGGGGTTGGTGACGCGCTCCAGCGTTTCTCCGATCACGTCGTGCTCAGTGATGCGGGTGCCGAATAGCAAGCTGGAGACGTCGGCGACGGTCTTGTTACGGTCGGTCTGTGTACCTGTGGATGACATGGTGGCGGAGGTGCCAATGCACACCAACTGGTCCGCCTGAAGGCGCTCCCGCAGGCGGCGCACCAACAAGGCCACATCAGCACCTTGGCGTCCACGGTAGGTGTGCAGCTCATCGAGCACCAGGAATTCCAGGGCTTGGCAGTGCTCGACCACCTGGCGATCCACACTCTCGAAGCGGGTCAGGATCAACTCCAGCATCATGAAGTTGGTCAGCAGGATGTCGGGTGGGTTGCTGGCGATCTCTTGCCGCTCAGTAGCGCTTTCCTGGCCGGTGTAGCGCGCGACTGTGAACGGTGCCTGTCCTTCGGGGTAGCCATGCAGGAACTTGTCCAACTCCTCAAGCTGGCTGTTGGCCAGCGCGTTCATGGGGTAGATGACGATGGCGCGTGTGCGCTTTTGGGGATCGGTTGCCTTGGCTTTAAGAATCCGGTCAATGATGGGTACGAAGAACGCGAGCGACTTGCCCGAGCCCGTGCCGGTGGTCACCACGTAGCTTTGATGGTTCTGCGCCTTGGCCAGAGCTTGCAACTGGTGAACGTAGAGGTGCAGGTCTGCCGGGTTACCCTCGGTTTTCCCTGTGCGAAAAATGTCTGCGCAGTGAGGATGCAGCATGCCCTCCTGAGCCAATTGCTGAACCGTGCCCTGCCGCTTGTAGTTGGGATTGATTTGGATGAGCGGCTCAGGCCAGTAGCGACCACGGCTGTATTCGCTCTCTACCTTGCTGCGCAGATCTTCTGCGGCCATTGCGGAGAAGCTCCGGGAAAAAGAGCTGTACTCGCTGATCAGCTCGTTGCGAAACTCAAAAACGTTGTTCATGGCACGCCCGCATTGTTCTCGGCGCCGACGGCACCCCCCTCGCGCGATTATGGAGTGACCTCTGCGCGGGAGACCCTCAAGTGGCGTTGTGTTGTTGAAACGCTGGTCGAACGCGTTGTTCTATCCCGGGGGCCATCTGCGACGCGGCCCCACTTCACGCTGCGAGCACAATTCAGATGAGCGGGGAGAAAACATCGTTGGCGTGCATCGGTTGAACTTCGAAAACGCCTATCAGGAGGTTACCCAGCCAGCTCTTGCTGAACCGACCCGGCTTCACTGGACACTTTTAAGCCCTCGGGAACGGCTGTCGACGCCGACCGAAAAACACCAGTTGGTCAGTATTGAATCGCCGCCAACAGTCAGAGCAACAAATCCTATGAGCGCGCGGGGGACTGCACGGGGGATGCTCAAGCCAGAAACGAAAAACCCCTAAGTAAATCAATTACTTAGGGGTTTGTTGTGGCGGAGAGGGCGGGATTCGAACCCGCGGTGGGGATAAACCCACACACGCTTTCCAGGCGTGCGACTTAAACCGCTCATCCACCTCTCCGAAGCCCGCGATTATGCCATGGCGCGCGGTGTGTATTGGTCTCTTGGCGGGATTGAGATAGCCCTTTGCGCGACTGCATGCCCCTGTTTGGGCTTCTAGAACCAAGCGTTTCCTGGAGATCGGTGCAGAAGCCGGAGCAGCATGCCGCAACGCGGTCAACGGCTGTCGTGCGGCTCGCCTGATCTGCCTGCTGGATGGTCAGACGAACGTCCATCCGGAATTCTCGCCGCCACGGTGCGGTTGCGTCCCTCGTTTTTGGCTTGATAGAGCGCTTCGTCTGCATGCTGGATTAAGGCGTCCAAACTCAGTGAGCTTCCAGCTGCCATGCAAGCCAAGCCGATGCTGACGGTCACAGGCGTTCCCAGGTTGGCAACCGGCGTATCGGCGAGTTTTTGTCGCAGCTTGCTAGCCAGATGCAAGGCGTTGGCTTCGGAGGTATCGGGTAGTAGCACGACAAACTCTTCTCCGCCAAAGCGGGCCACTTGGTCCGTTTGCCGTATGGCATGGGTCATTAATTCGGCGACGTGGCGCAACACCTCATCACCTGCCGGATGACCGAATTGGTCGTTGATCGACTTGAAGTGGTCCAGGTCCAGCATGAGCAGGGCCACGGGGCTGCCTTGGCGCCGCGCGCG
>JBATPF010000149.1:0-2020 GCA_049291355.1 Giesbergeria sp. | reverse complement strand
CAGCCCAGCATGGGCAGCAGGTACCAGTCGCGAAAGGCGGTGCCAAAGTGCTGCGCATCCAGAAAATCTCCCAGCGGCTGCGCCAGGGTGCGCTCGTCGCCCGCCTCAGCGATGCGGGTGCAAAGGCGGTTAAAGCGCAGCAGGTCGCGCAGCATGCCGATAAAACGTGAATTCGCCAGGTTGCGCGGCTGGGCAAAGACGCTCGCCAGGCTGGTGCCGCTCCATTCCAGCGCCTGGGAGCCATATACCCGAGGCACTTGGACCGAAAACGACATTTCCGACGGCGCGGTGACCACGCCCAGTTCAGCAAACAGCGCCAGGAGTTGTGGGTAGGTGCGCTCGTTGAGCACCAGAAAACCGGTGTCCACGCCGTGCGTCACCGGGCCGTGCTCGCCTGGCAGGGTGACGTTGACGGTGTGCGCATGGCCACCGAACGTAGCGCCCGCTTCAAACAGCGTGGTCTGGGCGTGGGGTGCGAGCCGGTGGGCGGCGGCCAGGCCTGCAATGCCGGCGCCGACTATGGCGACCCTCATGCTGGCCTCCGCGAAAGAGATCCAGCTACTGGGAAGAAAAAGGTTGCGAAGCGCCCCGACGCGAAGAAGAGAGGGAGGGAGGAGAAGCGCCTCGGGATTTCATTCGACCCACCGGGGGCCGAAAGGCTTCGCAACATGAAGTTGGTTCGACATTTTGCGTGTCGAATGAGCGTATGGAGCAGCTCGGACAGATGGAAGTTCCAGGAATTTCGCAGGTGATAGCAACAAAACGTGTGGAATTTCACGGTGCGCTCCTTGCGAGCTGCTCTTGCACGGCATGCTGCAGGCGTTCGCTGTCAGGTGCCGTCAGGCTGGCGAAATGCGCCACCACGCGCCCGTCGCGCCCGATCAGGTATTTGTAGAAGTTCCAGCGCGGCGCCTGGCCCGATTGCGCTGCCAGCTCAAGAAAGAAAGGCGAAGCCTGGGCGCCCGCGACGTGGCTCTTGGAGAACATGGGAAATTTCACGCCATAGGTGTTCTCGCAGAACTCAGCAATCTGGTCGTTGTTGCCGCTCTCCTGCGCAAAGTCGTTGGACGGAAAGCCCAGCACCACCAGCCCGCGCTCGCGGTAGCGGGCATACAGCGCCTCGAGCCCGGCGTACTGGCCGGTAAAGCCGCAGTAGCTCGCTGTGTTGACCACCAACAGCACCTTGCCGGTGTACTGGCACAGCGACTGGGGCTTTTCGTCCTGAAGGCGGTCAAAACGGTGGCGCAGCAGGGCGGGGCAGGACGCAAGCGCCGCGTCGGCAGCGCTGTTCGCTGTGGGCGCCACAGGGGCAGCGACGGCCGGGCCTGCGCAAAACGCGAGACCCAGCAAGGCGAAAATACTGTGGACTTTCGCAAAACTGCCCCAGCGTCGTTGTTCCTCCTTGCCGTACGCCTGTACTGGCCGCGTCGGAACGCCGAACTGGGACAATTTTGCGTAAGTCCTAATACTGCAAGTAAGCGATGGATTTTTCATTTGTCTAACGTATTTGTCTAAGACAGATATACAATTTAAGCACAATTTGTCAAATGGTGCTGGCGCGGTTGTTTGCCCGGCCTTTCAAGCAATACGCGCGCTGCGCCGATCTGGATTCACTGCCATGCACCACCCCGGGGTCTTTTTTCCATGAGTTCGCCTCTGCTCCCAGGGGAAGCGGCGGCCGGCGCCTACCCGATCTCGGCGGTGGAGCGCGAGACCGGCCTGTCCAAGGACACGCTGCGCATGTGGGAGCGGCGCTATGGCTTTCCCGCGCCGGGGCGCGATGCACAGGGGGAGCGCGTGTATCCGGCCGAGCAGGTGTCGCGCTTGCGGCAGTTGCGCCGCTTGATTCACGCCGGGCATCGGCCGGGCCAGGTGGTGGCCTTGGCCCCGCAGGCGCTTCAGGCACTGATTCAGGCGGTTTCGTCGGGTGGCGCCGATGGGGACGGCACGGTTCCTGTGCGAGCCCGCAAAGCCCGGCGCGGCGGCCTGCGGGCGCAGGCGGATGCGCAGGCTCCTGGGC
>JBATPF010000148.1:0-2171 GCA_049291355.1 Giesbergeria sp. | reverse complement strand
CACTGGTGCTGCAGCGTGGCTACGCCTTGCTGCAAACGCCCGCAGGCGAACTGGTGCGCAGCGTGCGCCAGGCCCCGCCGGCCACCGCCTTGCGGGCGCGCCTGGCGGACGGTGAAATCGAACTCACCGTGGTGCCGCCCCGACTGCTGTAGGACAAACCCGGCATCTGCGCCTGCGGGCAGGGACATCCCGGCGCCTGCCGGCACATTGGGCGCGATCTTCCTAGAATGGCCGGTGACTTCGGCGCGCCGGACACGCGCGTCGACCGACGCATTAAAACCCCACTCAAAACAGGAGAGCTCCATGCAACACACGCTTCCCCCCCTGCCGTACCCCATTGATGCCCTGGCACCGCACTACAGCCAGGAAACCCTGGAATACCACCACGGCAAGCACCACAAGGCCTACGTCGACAACCTGAACAAGCTGCAGGAAGGCACGGAATACGCCGACAAGCCGCTGGAGCAGATTGTGAAAACCGCCAATGGCGGCATCTACAACAACGCCGCACAGATCTGGAACCACAGTTTCTTCTGGAACTGCATGAAGCCCAAGGGTGGCGGCGCTCCGTCTGGCGCACTGGCTGCGGCCATCGACGCCAAGTTCGGCTCCTATGCGGCGTTCAAGGAAGCCTTTGCCAAGTCGGCGGTCGGCAATTTCGGCTCGGGCTGGACCTGGCTCGTCAAGAAACCCGATGGCAGCGTGGACCTCGTCAACACCGGCTCCGCCGGCACGCCGCTGACCGGCACCGACAAGGCCTTGCTCACCGTCGACGTCTGGGAGCACGCCTACTACATCGACTACCGCAATGCCCGCCCCAAGTTCCTCGACGCCTTCCTTGAGCACTTGGTGAACTGGAACTTCGCCGAAACCAACTTCGCTTAAGCGGACGGGCGTTGCGGCGCCCTGCCATCCAGCGCTGCTGCTCCCCCTGCAAAAGGGCCCTGAGAGAGATCTCTGGGCCCTTTTGCATGGGCGCGAGCGCACGCATATCTCCAAGTCTTATAGAAGACTACAAAAAAGCCGAAGCATTGGAGTAAAATTTCGTATCGTGGTATCCGATTGCAAAATCGCCCACCTCGGATTTTTGCCTCAAGCAAACTACCTGTGTTGTCTGACTAAACCCCATGCAGCGGGCTGCGGCTTGGCTGCGCCACCCCTGTTTTTTTACTGAGAGAAGACATGAGCGCCCAACAACCCACCATCCTCTATACCTTGACAGACGAAGCGCCGCGCTTGGCTACGGCTTCGTTCCTGCCCATTGTTCGCAGCTTCACCGCGCCCGCGGGCATCCAGGTGGATGAAACCGACATTTCGGTCGCCGCCCGGGTCCTGGCTTCTTTTCCCGAGCGTCTGACCGACGCCCAAAAAGTCCCCGACACGCTGGCCGAACTGGGTGCGATGACCTTGCGGGCCGATGCCAACATCATCAAGCTGCCCAACATCAGCGCTTCGGTGGGTCAGTTGATTGCCTGTATCAAAGAGCTTCAGGGCAAGGGCTATGCCATTCCCGACTACCCAGAAGACCCCAAGACCGACGAAGAGAAAGACACCCGTGCGCGCTACGCCAAATGCATTGGCAGCGCTGTGAACCCGGTGCTGCGCGAGGGCAACTCAGACCGCCGTGCCCCCCGTGCCGTCAAGGAATACGCACGCAAGAATCCGCATTCCATGTCCGAGTGGAGCCAGGCTTCGCGCTCGCATGTCTCGCACATGCACCACGGCGACTTCTATGCCGGTGAGAAATCGCTCACGCTGGACGCCGCCTGCGACGTCAAGATGGAGCTGACAACCAAAAGCGGTCAGACCATTGTGCTCAAGCCCAAGGTGTCGCTCAAGGCGGGTGAAGTCATCGACAGCATGTTCATGAGCAAAAAGGCGCTGGTCGAGTTCTACGAAAACGAGATTCAAGACGCCTACAAGACGGGCGTGATGTTCTCGCTGCACGTCAAGGCGACGATGATGAAGGTCTCGCACCCCATCGTGTTTGGCCACTGCGTAAAGATTTTCTACAAAGACGCCTTTGCCAAGCACGGCAAGCTGTTCGAAGAACTAGGGGTCAACGTCAACAACGGCATGGCCAACCTGTACGAAAAGGTGGAAACGCTGCCGCAATCGATGCGCGAAGAGATCATCAAAGACCTGCACGCCTGCCACGAAGGCCGCCCCGA
>JBATPF010000147.1:0-5440 GCA_049291355.1 Giesbergeria sp. | reverse complement strand
CCGGTGGTCCGTCCCCCGGTGGCGGCGCCCGTCAGCGCAGCCCCGGCTGCGCCCGCCACTGCAGCTCCGCCCGCGCCCCCGCGCATTGAACTGCCGTCGAGCAGCGCCGCCTACCTCAAAAATCCGTCGCCCGCCTATCCATCCATCAGCAAACGCATGGGCGAACAGGGCAAGGTCCTGCTGCGCGTGCTCATCAGCGCCGAGGGCCTGCCGGAACAGGTGGAAATCAAACAGTCAAGTGGCTACGAGCGGCTGGACCGCCAGGCGCACGACACGGTGCTGCGTTGGCGCTTCGTGCCCGGCAAACGCAATGGCGTCGCCGAGGCCATGTGGTACCTCGTGCCGATCAACTTCGTTCTCGAATAATTTACGGATCCTCAGGAGTTTTCATGGAATCGCAATTCGGCTTGGCCAACCTCTGGAACCAGGGGGACCTGATCACGCGCGGCGTCGCGCTGCTGCTGCTGCTGATGTCCCTGGCCACCTGGGCCGTCATCGTGATCAAGGCGCTGGACATCGTGCGCTTCAAGCGCAACGCCCGGGCGGTGCCAACCTTCTGGCACAGCGACGACTTTGCTGCAGGGCTCGCTACCTTGGGCAGCGACCCGGCCAACCCGTTTCGCGCGCTGGCCATTGAAGGGCGCGAGGCCACTGCACACCACCGCAATACCAAGGGCCAGCTGCATGAGAGCCTCGACGTGAGCGACTGGGTCACCGGCAGCCTGCGCAACAGCATCGACGAGTTCACCGCGCGCCTGCAATCGGGCCTGGCGATCCTCGCTTCGGTGGGCTCCACCGCGCCCTTTCTGGGCCTGTTTGGCACGGTCTGGGGCATTTACCACGCCTTGATTGCCATCGGTACCTCGGGGCAATCGACCATCGACAAGGTTGCCGGCCCGGTGGGCGAAGCGCTGATCATGACCGCGCTGGGTTTGGCGGTGGCCATCCCCGCGGTGCTGGGCTACAACGCGCTGGTGCGCGGCAACAAGTTCATCCTGGTGCGCATGAACAGCTTTGCCCATGACCTGCATGCCTACTTCGTCACCGGAGCCCGTATTTCGACTGGTGATGAAAGCAGCAACGTGCGACCCCTCAAGAAGGGCGCCTGACCATGGCTTTTGGCACCCAGGACGACACCGACGAGGTGATGAACGAAATCAACATGACGCCCCTGGTGGACGTCATGCTGGTGCTGCTCATCATCTTCATCATTACCGTGCCGGTCATGAAGCACTCGGTCAGCGTGGATTTGCCGCAGGCCAGTGTGCAGCCCGAACAGGTCAAGCCCGAAACCCTGCGCCTGTCGGTGCAAGCCGATGGCAGTTACGCACTCGACGGCAGTGCAATCAGCGACGACGCCCTGGCGGATCGCCTGCAGCGTGCCGCGGTGCAAACGCCACCGCCCGAACTGCACCTGAGCGGCGACAAGAACGTGCGCTATGAGCGCGTAGCGCAGGCCATGGCGACAGCGCAACGGGCAGGAATCCGAAAAATCGGCTTTGTGACCGAGCCCAAGCCGTAGCGCGCCGCTGCCTCCTTGGGTGCTGCGCATGCGTACTTGCCGGCAGCCAAAAGACAAACAAATGCTTGACTCTTTAAATGCGAATCAATATCATTAAAATATGCCTGCGCCGCTAACTACCGCCACCTCGTCATCCCCTGTCTCTGTTGCCGCACGTCCTCAGGTCGACGCAGCCGCGCAGCCGGCCGGCCCCGTGTGCTCGAACAGCGCAGCGCCCTGCTTCACTTGGCAAAGCGCCGATTTGCTGCAAGGTGGAAAACGCGTGCACATTGCCCACAACGGGTCTTGCTACCAGTTGCAGACCACGCGCCAGGGCAAACTCATTCTGACCAAATAGTTTCATCGTGGGGCGACTCCAGTGCCGTGGGGCACATGTCGTTTTTGGCCAGCCAAAGGGCAACACCCTGGTAGCCAGGCCGTTTTTTACCCCCCCCCACTTTTTCCCCGCTGCGGTTCAACCCAGCGCAGCGATCCCGGCGCGGGCAATCTGCACGTCTTCGTTCGATTTCACGCCGCTGACGCCCACGGCGCCCACACATTGCCCGGCGTGCAGGATGGGAACGCCGCCTTCGAGCAAGGCCTCGACGCCAGGCGCGCTCAAAAACGACACGCGGCCCCCATTGACCATGTCTTCATAGGTTTTGCTCTCGCGCCGTCCCAAGGCCGCCGTGCGAGCCTTGCCAGGTGCGATGTGCGCCGATACCGGCGCTGCGCCATCGAGGCGCTGCAGCCACAGCAGGTGGCCGCCAGCATCCACGATGGCGATCGTCACCGCCCAGCCATTGGCCATGGCTTCGGCTTCGGCCGCAGAAGCAATTTTGCGGATGTCTGCGAGTTCAAGTTCGGTGGTGGTTTTCATGCAAGATTCCAAAGGTGTGCAGGCCTGGCCGGCTGCCTGGCCAAAGCGTTCGAGCATAGCGGCACGGGCCGCGCGGGGGAACCAAACCGGAGTCGAAAGAATCATGACCTAAACGAGGCCACTGCGTCCGCCAACCGAATGGCCTTGCAATGGCCTTGCAATTGAATCCCAGGCCACCAACTAGAATGCAGTGCACCCGCACCGTGCGGGCCACTCTGGAGAAACAGCAATGAACGAACGGGTTACCCCCTTCCCCTCCTCTGCGGGCAACGGCCACGGCGTATCGCAGGAGCAGCGCCACAAGGTGCTGCGCAATACCTATTGGCTGCTGGCCCTGAGCCTGCTGCCCACGGTGCTTGGCGCCTGGATTGGCGTGGCCACCGGTATCACCCAGTCCCTGCGCGGTGGTCTGGGGCTCATCGTGTTCCTCGGCGGCGCGTTTGGCTTTATGTATGCCATCGAAAAAACCAAAAACTCGGCCACCGGCGTGCCGGTGCTGCTGGGTTTCACCTTCTTCATGGGCCTGATGCTCTCGCGCATAATCGGCATGGTGCTGGGTTTCTCCAACGGCAGCGAACTCATCATGACGGCGTTTGCCGGTACGGCGGGGGTGTTTTTCGTCATGGCGAGCCTCGCCACGGTGATCAAGCGTGACCTGTCCGGCATGGGCAAGTGGCTGTTTGTCGGCGCCATGGTGATCGTCGTAGGCGCCGTCATCAATGTGTTTGTCGGCTCCACGGCAGGCATGATGGCGATTTCGGTGGCGGCCATTGGCGTCTTCAGCGTTTACATGCTGTACGACTTGAAGCGCATCCTGGACGGCGGCGAAACCAACTACATCAGTGCCACGCTGGCTTTGTATCTGGATCTCTTCAACGTGTTCCAGAGCCTGCTGATGCTGCTCGGTATCATGGGCGGCGACAGCGACTGATTTGCTCGTCGACACCCGCGCATCAAAAGGCCCCTGTGCGGGGCCTTTCTTGCGTCTGAAGCTCAAGCAATGCGCGCTGGCGCCGATATGAACAGCATGCGATCGATTTCTCTGCCCCGCTTCCGCGTTTTCTTTGCACTGGCTTTGCTGTCGCTGCTCGGTGCCTGCGATATTCCGGGTCTGGGGCCCGATCCAAAAATCGCTCAGCGCGAGGACGAAGCCAAGGCCATTGGCGGTGCCTGTCGCTATGCGCTGCGTGGCATCGAAGATTGTTATGCGCTGAACCCCAAAGCCTCCAAGGCGGCGGTATTCGCCGGATGGAAAGACATGGACGGCTACATGCGCGAGAACAAGATCGAGGGGATTCCTGCTTCTGCAGCAGAAGCCCCTTCCGCCCAAGAAAAATAATCATCCCCGGGTCGTGGGTCAGCCCACGTCTCGTTCGAACACCGCCATGCTTTCCACATGCGCCGTGTGGGGAAACATGTTGATCATTCCAGCCGCCGTGCAGCGGTAGCCTGCCAGGTGCACCAGCAGTCCGGCGTCGCGCGCCAGCGTCGCAGGATTGCAGCTGACGTAAACGATGCGGCGCGGTGGGGTCCAAGCCTCTGCACCGGCAGGCAATGCCGGCGCTCCATCGGCGCCGATGCGTGCCTGCTCGATGTCGGCCAGCGCCTTGGCGAGTGCAAAAGCCCCCTCGCGCGGCGGATCCACCAGCCATTTGTCGGCGGCGCCATCCTGCACCAGCATCTCCAGCGTCATATCAAACAGGTTTCTCGCTACGAAAGTTGTAGCTGCTAACGCTTTACGGTAAAGCGCTAGAGCCCTATTTATCTCATAGTTTTCGCGCGAACGTGCCACCAAGGCTTCGCTGCCTTCAATGCCGAGCACTTCGCGTGCCTGGGTGGCCAGCGGCAGGGTGAAATTTCCCAGGCCGCAAAACCAGTCGATCACCCGCTCATGAGGCTGCACAGCGAGCAGGCGCAGCGCGCGCGCGACCAGCACGCGGTTGATATGCGGGTTCACCTGCGTGAAATCGGTGGGCTTGAACGGCATGGTGATGCCAAATTCGGGCAGCGCGTACGAGAGCACGGGGCCCTCGGTATCGAGCAAGCGCACCGTGTCGGGGCCCTTGGACTGCAGCCACCACTGCACACCTTGTTCGGCGGCGAAACTGCGCAGGCGCTCGATGTCGGCGGGCGAGAGCGGTTCCAGGTGGCGCAGCACCATGGCGGTGACCGTATCTCCACACGCCAGCTCGATCTGCGGAAGGGTGTCGCGCGCGTCCATGGAGGCGATCAGCGCGCGCAGCGGCAGCAGCATGCGGCTCACATGCTCAGGCAACACCGGGCAAACGCGCATGTCGGCCACGTAACGGCTCTTGCGCTCGTGAAAACCCACCAGTACCTCGCCCTTTTTCACCACGTAGCGCACCGAAAGCCGTGCGCGGTAGCGGTAGCCCCAGGCGGGACCTTCAATGGGCCGCAGAACGGTTTCTGGCTTCATCTTGCCCAGGTGCCAGAGGTTGTCTTCCAGCACCCGCTGCTTGACGGCCACCTGGGCGGCGGGGTGAAGGTGCTGCATCTTGCAGCCCCCACAGGCGCCCGCATGCAATCCGAAGTGCGGGCAGCCGGGCCGTACGCGCTGGGACGACTCGACGTGGATGGCCGTCAGATTGGCCTGTTCCCAGTTGTTTTTGCTTCGGTACGCATGGGCACTGACCTGCTCGAACGGCAGCGCGCCCTCAATGAACACCACCTTGCCATCCGGCCGGCGGGCGACGCCCTGGGCGTCGAGGTTCAGCGACTCTACGCTGAGCCAATGGGTCGCCATGGCGGGCGCGATTTCAATCTCTTCACTCATGGCCCGATTGTCTCAGGCCTTCCCGCTTGAATTTCTCGCCGCGCCCAATTCAGGCGCCGCGCGCCTTGCGTGTGCGCCGTGTCGGGCGGGTGTCCCCCACCATGGGCTTGGACAGGCTGTGCAGCGTATCGAGCTTGTGCACCTCCAGTTCGCAGCCGTTGTTGTCCAGCGCGAACACAAGGCGCCCGCCCGGAGCGGCCTGCGGCAGCGTCAGATGGAGCGGGCTGGAAAGATCCACCGGCGATTGCATCGACCGGTACACCAC
>JBATPF010000146.1:0-11806 GCA_049291355.1 Giesbergeria sp. | reverse complement strand
ACCCCGAACTGCTCACGCTCAAGGCGCTGCGCGCCATCCAGGCGGCAAGCGTGCTGCTGGTGGACGACCTGGTCAGCCCCGGCGTGCTGGCGCTCGCCCGCCCCACGGCCCGCGTGGTCCATGTAGGCAAGCGCGGCGGCTGCACAAGCACGCCCCAGGCATTCATCGAGCGGTTGATGCAGATGGCCGTGCTGGAGGGTGAGAACGTGGTGCGCCTCAAGGGCGGCGACCCCATGGTGTTCGGCCGCGGTGGCGAGGAGGTGGAGCACCTGCGCGCCGCCGGCATCGCGGTAGAGGTGGTGAACGGCGTGAGCGCAGGCATGGCCTGCAGCGCGGCGCTGGGCACGGCGCTGACGCACCGCGAACAGGCCCACGGGGTGCTCTTCATCACCGGCCATGCCCACCCTGGGCGCGAAACCGACTGGGCCTTGATTGCCGGCACCGCCCATACCGCACGCCTGACGCTGGTGATCTATATGGGCGTCAGCCGCCTGGCCGACATCGAGGAAGGCCTGCTCGCCGGCCTGCCCGCCCACACGCCGGCCGCCATCGTCGAGCGCGTCAGCCTGCCGGAGCAGCGCGTGGCCAGGTGCGCGCTGGCAAGTCTGCACGCCACTGCCCAGAGTGAAGGTCTAGCCAGCCCCTGCGTCATCGTCGTTGGCGATGTGCTGCAGGGTGTCGCCGCAGCAACGGTGCAACACCCCCCCGCACTACACTCGCCCTTCGCGACGCGGGGTTGAACCAGCGCCAACTCGAAAGCTCTCTTTTTCGTAGCTGCTAGCGCTTTCACAATAAGCGCTGGAGCCATTTTTTCATGCAAATATTCGACGCCGTCGTCATCGGCGCGGGCGCTGCTGGCCTGTTCTGCGCCGGCCAGGCCGGCCAGCGCGGGCTGCGCGTGCTGCTCATCGACCACGCCGACAAGGTGGCGGAAAAAATCCGCATCTCGGGCGGCGGGCGCTGCAACTTCACCAACCGCGATCTCGACCCACGCGCGCCGCACAAGCACTTCGTCGGCCAGAACCCGCAGTTCTGCCGCTCGGCGCTGTCGCGCTACACACCGCAAGACTTCATCGCTCTGCTGGAGCGCCACGGCATCGCCTGGCACGAGAAGCACAAGGGCCAGCTCTTTGCCGACCGCTCGGCCGAAGACATCATCGCCATGCTGCTGGCCGAATGCGCTGCGGGCGGCGTAACGCACTGGCAGCCCTGCAGCGTCAAAAATATAGCTTTTTTGCCCTCTAGCACAGATGGGACTAGCGCTAGCAGCTACCAAATTGATACCGATCGCGGCCCCGTGAGCGCGCGCTGTCTGGTGGTGGCCACGGGCGGCCTGTCCATCCCCAAGATCGGCGCCACCGATTTCGGCTACCGCCTGGCGCAGCAGTTTGGCGTGCCACTCATCGAGCGCCGGCCCGGTTTGGTGCCGCTGACTTTCGACGACGCAGCCTGGGCACCGTATGCGCAGCTCTCTGGCCTGGCTTTGCCGGTGGAGATCGCCACTGGAACCAAGAAGGACCGCATGGCCTTCCAGGAAGACCTGCTGTTCACCCACCGCGGCCTCTCGGGCCCCGCGGTGCTGCAAATCTCCAGTTACTGGAACGCCGGTGCGCCGCTGTCCATCAACCTGGCGCCGGGCATCGACCTGCCTGCAGCGCTAGCCGATGCCAAGCTGCGTTCGCGCAAACTCTTGGCCAACGAGCTGGCCCAATGGGTGCCCAGCCGGCTCGCCGATGCCTGGGCCGCGCAAAGCAGCGATTGGCAGCGCCCCATGGCCGAGGTACCCGACAAAGCCCTGGCCCGACTGGCCGAACGCCTGGCGCGATGGGAGTTGCTGCCCACCGGCAGCGAGGGCTACAAAAAAGCCGAAGTCACGCTCGGCGGCGTTGACACGCGCGCGCTGTCGCAGCAGACCATGGAGTGCAAGGCGCAGCCAGGGCTGTATTTCATTGGCGAAGTGGTGGACATCAGCGGCTGGCTGGGGGGCTACAACTTTCAGTGGGCCTGGGCCAGCGGTTATGCATGCGCGCAAGCGCTTCCATCCAGCTGAACCTTTTGCCTGCGCAGTCGCTATAATGCTGGGCTTTGCTGGCAATACCCCGTCGGCCAATACTAGTTATAGACGGGGAAACCGCTTCACATGGTGCCTGGGCCCGATCTCCCGCGCACCCTCTGGGAGCACCAAAAATTGGAAACATTAGCTGATGACCACCGTCCGTGTAAAAGAGAACGAACCCTTTGACGTAGCACTGCGTCGCTTCAAGCGCACCATCGAAAAGCTCGGCCTGCTGACCGACCTGCGCGCCCGTGAGTTCTACGAGAAGCCCACCGCCGAGCGCAAGCGCAAGAAGGCTGCCGCCGTCAAGCGCCACTACAAGCGTGTGCGCAGCATGCAGCTGCCCAAGAAGATGTATTGAACTGCTGATCGGGAGCTTCTCCAGATCACAAAAACCCGCGCCAGGGACGCCCAGCGCGGGTTTTTCCGTTTCAGGGTTTGCCAACAGGCGCTCAGGCTAGGCGCAGCAACCACACCCGAGCGAGTTTTCCCGTTCCAGGGCTTGCCAAAAAGTGTTCTGGCTCGGCGCAGCGCCGCAGACAGTAGCACCGCTACGGCAAGGCGCTGCAACGACGCCAAAGCGCTTTTTGGCAAACCCCGCACCGACCCATCCAAAAAGAAAGGACACGTCATGAGCCTCAAAGACCAGATCACCGAAGACATGAAAACCGCCATGCGCGCCAAAGACAGCGAGCGCTTGGGCACCATCCGCCTGCTGCTGGCCGCGTGCAAGCAACGCGAAGTCGATGAGCGCATCGTGCTCGACGACGCGGCCGTGGTGGCCATCGTCGACAAACTGATCAAGCAGCGCAAGGACAGCATCACGGCCTTCGAGGGCGCGAACCGGCAGGACCTGGCCGACAAGGAAAAATTCGAAATGACTGTGCTGCAAGGCTACCTGCCCGAGCGCATGTCGGCCGAGGAAACCGCCGTAGCGGTGCAAGCCATCGTGATTGAGCTGGGTGCCAAGGGCCAGGCGGATATGGGCAAGGTCATGGGCGTGGTCAAGACGCGCCTTGCGGGCAAGGCCGACATGGGCCAGGTCTCAGCCGCCGTGAAGGCTGCGCTGGCGGGCTTGAGCGCCCACTGAACCCTGGGCTGGCGGGGGGCTGGCTGGGCTGGCGCTACGATGGGCGTCTGAGCACCCACCGCACCGCCATGCCCGCCCACAACCCCTTTAAATCCGCCCTGGCCGAAGGCCAGCCCCAGATCGGCCTGTGGCTCTCCATGGCCGACGCCTACCTCGCCGAAGTGGCCGCCACCGCCCGCTTCGACTGGCTGCTGATCGACGGCGAACATGCCCCCAACGACCTGCGCAGCACGCTCGCGGCCCTGCAGGCCATTGCGCCCTACCCTTCGCACCCGGTGGTGCGCGTGCCGCAGGGCGACACCGCCTTGATCAAGCAGGTGCTCGACATCGGCGCCAAGTCGCTGCTGGTGCCCATGGTGGACACGGCCGAGCAGGCCCGCGCCATCGCCGCCGCCACACAGTACCCGCCGCGGGGCGTGCGCGGTGTGGGCAGCGCGGTGGCGCGCTCGTCACGGTGGACGGCCCGCGCCGACTACAGGGACATTGCCGACGACGAAATCTGCCTGCTGGTGCAGGCCGAAACCGTCACCGCCATGAAGAATCTGCCGGACATCTGCGCCGTGGACGGGGTACACGGCGTCTTCATTGGCCCGGCGGACCTGTCGGCCTCCATGGGCCACCGCAGCAACCCGGCGCACCCCGAGGTGCAGGCGGCCATCAACCACGCCATCGACACCATTGTGGCCAGCGGCAAGGCGGCCGGCATCCTCACGTCCGACCCGGCGCTGGCCCAGCACTATTTGCAACGCGGCGCCACCTTTGTGGCGGTGGGTGTCGACGTGCTGGTGTTTGCCAACGCCGCGCGCCAGTTGCGCGCCCGCTTTGGCGCGGATCCGGCGCCCGCTGCGGGGAATGCGGCCAGCGCGGCCTATTGACCGTTCGAACCCATTGCGCACGGCAGCGTGTGGATCACTATTAAAATCATAGCTACAAACGCTTACTGGTTGTGCGCTATCGGCACTTTTTACTAAATTTTTTGGCCTCCAGGCCTTGCCCCCTCGACGAAAGACCTGTCATGACCCAGCCCCCAGCGTTCAAGATCGCCGTCATCGCCGGAGACGGCATCGGCAAGGAAGTCATGCCCGAGGGTTTGCGCGTGGTGCAAGCCGCCGCCCAGCGCTTTGGCCTGCAGCTCGACATCACCCCCATCGCCTGGGCCAGCTGCGACTACTACGCCGCCCACGGAAAAATGATGCCGGGCGACTGGAAGGCCCAGCTCTCGGGCATGGACGCCATCTTCTTCGGCGCCGTGGGCTGGCCGGCCGCCGTGCCCGACCATGTTTCGCTGTGGGGGTCGTTGCTCAAATTCCGCCGCGAGTTCGACCAGTACATCAACCTGCGCCCCGTGCGCCTGTTTGAAGGCGTGCCCTGCCCGCTGGCGGGCCGCAAACCGGGCGACATCGACTACCTGGTGGTGCGCGAGAACACCGAGGGCGAATACACCTCGCTCGGCGGCATCATGTACGAAGGCACCGAGCGCGAAATCGTCATCCAGGAATCGGTCTATTCGCGCCACGGGGCCCACCGTTTGCTGAAATACGCCTTCGAGCTGGCCCAGAGCCGCCCGCGCAAACACGTCACCCTGGCCACCAAGAGCAACGGCATCGCCATCAGCATGCCCTGGTGGGACCAGCGCGCCGACCACATCGCCCAGGGCTACCCCGAAGTCACGCTCGACAAGCAGCACATCGACATCCTCACCGCCCGCTTCGTGCTGCAGCCCGGCCGCTTCGACGTGGTGGCCGCCACCAACCTGTTTGGCGACATCCTGAGCGACCTGGGCCCCGCCACCACTGGCACCATCGGCCTGGCGCCTTCCGCCAACCTCAACCCCGAGCGCCTGTTCCCCAGCCTGTTCGAGCCGGTGCACGGCTCGGCGCCCGACATCTACGGCCAGAACATCGCCAACCCCATCGCCATGATCTGGTCGGGCGCGCTGATGCTCGATTTTCTGACCCACGGCCAGGGCGCCGGTCGGGCCGCGCACGATGCCATCGTGGCGGCGATGGAAGAAGTCATCAAGAACGGACCGCGCACGCCGGATTTGGGGGGGTCGGCGAATACGACGGAGGTGGGGGAGGCGATTGCAGCGCTCGTTGAAAGTCAATGACATCCGAATAAGCGCCTCGACTTTGGTGAACGCCCACACGCAAAATTCTGAGGGTCAAACCAGCACGCGAAGAATGGCCGTTTTCCGTCGCTCGCTTCGGCCGCCGCGCTGCGCGAACTTTAAGAGGGATCATTCGTCCAACCACCGACATGAAACCCATTCAAAGCAATCAATCAGGGGAAAGAAGAACCATGCTGAAACGACTTGGCGCCCTGCTCGCAGCCGCGACGGCATCGAGCGCAGCGACAGCAGCGCCCTTTCCGCTCAAAAAAACGCAGGCCCAGTGGCGTGAACTCGTCGCGCCCGCAGCGTATGCCGTGTTGTTTGAAGAAAGCACCGAACCCGCGGGCAGCAGCCCGCTGAACGCCGAAAAACGTGCGGGCACTTTTGTTTGCGCCGCATGCAACCTGCCCCTGTTTGATGCAGCCCACAAGTACGAGAGCGGCACGGGTTGGCCCAGCTTTTGGCAGCCTCTGAAGGAGGCTGTCGGCACCAAGACCGACTTCAAGATCATTTTTCCCCGCACCGAATACCACTGCGCGCGTTGCGGCGGCCACCAAGGCCATATTTTTGGCGACGGCCCGAAGCCAACCGGCAAGCGCTATTGCAACAACGGCGTTGCGCTGGCGTTTGTTCCCGAAGGGCAGACCTTGCCCGCCCTGCGTGACTAACTTGCAAAGATTCATCATGAAGAAAACCATTGTTGCTATGGGCCTGACAGCGCTGACGGCACTGACCACAGCCGCGCACGCTGCCACTGCCACGGCGGTCTTTGCGGGCGGGTGCTTTTGGTGCACCGAGTCGGACTTTGAAAAGCTGCCCGGCGTGGTGGCCGCCGAATCCGGCTACACCGGCGGAAAAATCGCCAACCCGACGTACGAGGCCGTGAGCGCTGGATCCACCGGCCACACCGAAGCGGTGCGCGTCACGTATGACCCGGACAAAGTGAGCTACTCCCAGCTCGTCGAGTATTTCTGGCACACCATTGACCCCACCGAGAAAGACCGCCAGTTTTGCGACGTGGGCAACCAGTACCGGACCGGGATCTATTGGGGTTCAGAGGCCGAACGCCAGGTGGCTGAAGCGAGCAAAGCGGCGCTGTTGAAGTCGGGCCTGTTCAAAGAGGTCAATACCGAAGTCAAGCACGCAGACCCGTTCTATCTGGCCGAGGACTACCATCAGGACTACTACAAAAAGAACCCGATTCGCTACAAATACTATCGCTTGAACTGCGGCCGCGACGCGCAGATCAAGCGTGTATGGAAGACTGAGGCAAAGTGAGAAAACTCTTCGGCGTTGATTCAATGCCTGCGCACAACAACCTTCAGCTCCCCGCCACCTTCATCCGATTCACCAGCACCGAGCCCACCGTCTTGGCGCCGTAGTTGTACACATCCGCGCCCACGGCTTCGATGCCCTTGAGCATGTCGCGCATGTTGCCGGCGATAGTGATCTCGTGCACGGGGAAGGCGATTTCGCCGTTCTCCACCCAGAAACCGCTGGCGCCGCGCGAATAGTCGCCCGTCACGTAGTTCACGCCCTGGCCCATGAGCTCGACGACGAAGAGGCCCGTACCTAGCTTTTGCAGCATGGCAGCCAGGTCGTCGTCCTTCTTGGTGCGGCGGGACGTGAGCACCAGGTTGTGCGAGCCACCGGCGTTGCCGGTTGTCTTCATGCCGAGCTTGCGCGCCGAATAGCTGCTGAGGAAGTAGCCCTGCACCCGCCCGGCGTCTACCACCTTGCGCGGCTGGACGCGCACGCCCTCTTCGTCAAAGGGCGAGCTGCCCTTGCCGCGCCGGACAAAGGGGTCTTCGAGCAGATCGATGTGCTTCGGAAAGACCTGCTTGCCCAGCGAGTCGAGCAAAAAGCTGCTCTTGCGGTACAGCGCGCCGCCGCTGACGGCCTGCACAAAGGCGCCGAGCAGGCCGGCGGCCAGTGTTGACTCGAAAAGCACCGGGCATTCGGTGGTGGGCATCTTGCGGCTGCCCAGGCGTGAGAGGGCGCGTTCGGCGGCGTAGCGGCCTACGGCTGCGGGCGCGGCAAGTTCCTGCGCGTCGCGCATGGAGGTGTACCAGGCGTCGCGCTGCATGTCGCCGCGCTTGCCTGGGCTTTTGGCAATGGGCGCGCAGGAAAGGCTGTGACGCGAAGTAGCGTAGCCGCCGCGAAAGCCGCGCGTGTGGGCCGTGAAGAAATGGCTTTGCTGCGCCGACACGCCCGCGCCTTCGCTGTTGGTGATGCGCCGGCTGGAGGCAAAGGCCGCCGCCTCGCATTCCAGCGCAATGCGCGCCGCTTCCTCGCTGGTCAAGGCCCAGGGGTAGAACAGCTCCAGATCGGTGCGGTGCGTCGCGGGTGGGGCGATGTCGGCTTCGTCGGGCAGGCCGGCCATGGGGTCGGCGGCGGTGAAGCGGGCAATGTCGTAGGCCGCCTGCACCGTCTGCTCGATGGCAGCGCGCGAAAAATCCGACGTGCTGGCGTTGCCGCGGCGCTGGCCGACGTAGACCGTGACGCCCAGCGATTTGTCGCGGTTGCGCTCCACGGTCTCCAACTCGCCCTTGCGCACGCCCACCGACAGGCCGCTGCCTTCGGAGGCTTCGGCTGCGGCGTCGGTGGCGCCGAGCTTTTTGGCATGCGCTAGGGCCTGATCGACCAGCTCCTCGAAGAAAGGACGGGAATAGCTGAAGCCGGTGTCGGCGCGGGGTTCTTTTGGGTTCATGGCGAGGGCTATGATACTTGCGGCCACCGCGCTCGCCGTCTTGCTCCCTGTAAGCACGAGCGGCCCCACCCCCCGGATTTCCACATGTCACGCAAACCCAAAAAAGGCTACTACGTGCGCGGCCAGTTCGTTGCCGAAGGCAGCGAACTGGACCTCGAACTCAAGGCCGAGCTCAAAGGCACGCCCGATGCGAGCCGCACCGACCAGAAGCGCGAGAGCGATGCGCTACAAGATTTGGGCAAAGATCTGCTCACGTTGCGCGCCGATCTGCTGGACACCCTGCACCTGCCCGACAAGCTGCGCGACGCCATGCAAGAGGCACGGCGCATCACCAACTTCGAGGGCAAACGCCGGCAGATGCAGTTTGTCGGCAAGCTGATGCGCAAGCTCGACGAGGCCACGGTAGAGGCCGCCCGCGCCGCGCTGGAGGTGCAGCACAGTGGCTCGGCACAAGAGAAGATGGCGCTGCACCAGGCCGAGCAGTGGCGCGACCGGCTGATTGGCGAAGACGCCGCGCAGGCCGAATGGATTGCCCACCACCCGGACACCGACATCCAGCAGCTGCGCGCACTGATCCGCCAGGCACGCAAGGACGCGCAGAGCGCCCACGACGCCAAAGTTGCCGAATCCACAGGCCTTGCCCCGCGCAAAGGCCGCGCCTACCGCGAGTTGTTTGCGCTGGTGCGCGCCCAGCTTGGCGGTGCGGCCCATGCCGGCGACGAGGCCGAGGCTCCCGACGAAGACGAACCCAATGACTGACCCCGCCCTGCCCCCGCCCGAGTCGGTGAAGATCGGCATTGTTTCCATCAGCGACCGCGCCAGCAGCGGCGTATACGAAGACAAAGGCCTGCCCGCGCTGCAGGACTGGCTGGCGCGCGCGCTGCACAACCCCATTGAATTTCTGCCGCGCCTGATTGCCGACGAACAGCAGACCATCAGCGACACCCTGGTGGCCCTGGTGGACGCCGGCTGCAGCCTGGTGCTGACCACCGGCGGCACCGGCCCCGCCCCGCGCGACGTGACCCCGGAGGCCACGCTGGCCATTGCGCACAAAGCAATGCCGGGTTTTGGCGAGCAAATGCGCAGCATCAGCCTGCGCTTCGTACCCACGGCCATCCTCTCGCGCCAGGTGGCGGTGATTCGCAAGCAAAGCCTGATCATCAACCTGCCCGGCCAGCCCAAGGCGATAGCCGAAACGCTGGAAGGCGCCCGCGCCGCCGACGGCAGCCTGCTGGCCGCAGGCATTTTTGCTGCTGTTCCCTATTGCATCGATTTGATCGGCGGCCCGTACTTGGAGACGCGCGAGGCGGTGTGCAAGGCGTTTCGGCCCAAGACGGCGCAGCGGCCTGCGCGGGGTTGAGCGTGTGCGCTACACGGACAAAAAATACAAAAATAGGCTCTAGCGCTTATCTACCAAGCGCTCTCAGCTCTCAATATAAGAGCGCATAAGCAGACTGTTATTTGCCGATCAAGTCATTGAACTTGCCCGCCTCGAACTGCTCTTTCAGCGCCGCGTCGCCCGGCACGCAGCCCTGGGTGTGCTGGCCGGCCGAGAGTTTTTCAATGGCTTGCCAAAGCAGGGCAATCTGGTGCTCTTGCGAGCCGGCGCTTTCCACCAAGCCGCGCATGGCCTGAGACAGCGGGTCGTCCTCTTGGGTGATGCCGTAGGCGGTGAACTTGGGGGCCTGGGGTTCGGTCACGTCGGCGCTCTGGCCTTCCTTCGACGGAATGATGCGCGCCGGGATGCCCACCGCCGTGGCGCCTGCGGGCACGGGCTTGATGACGACGGCGTTGCTGCCTATTTTTGCGCCATCGCCCACCTCGAAGCCGCCCAGTACCTTGGCGCCGGCGCTGACCACCACGTCGCGTCCCAGCGTCGGGTGGCGCTTGGCGCCCTTGTAGAGCGAGGTGCCGCCAAGGGTGACGCCCTGGTAAATGGTGCAGCCGTCGCCGATTTCGGCGGTTTCGCCCACCACCACGCCCATGGCGTGGTCGAAAAACACGCGCTCGCCAATCTTGGCGCCGGGGTGGATTTCAATGCCGGTAAACCAGCGGGCCAGGTGCGAGATGAAGCGCCCCAGCCACTTGAGGCCATGGGTCCAGCACCAGTGCGCGCGCCGGTGCAGCCACAAGGCGTGCAGGCCAGGGTAGCAGGTGAGCACCTCGAACGTGCTGCGCGCGGCGGGGTCGCGCTCCAGGATGCATTGGACGTCGGAGCGCAGGCGGGAGAACATGGCGAGCGAGAGGGTGAAGCAGGCGGGCGGCCAGTTTAGTGCTTTGCCTGGGCGGCGGTCTGCAGCATGGCTTTGGCGACACCGCGCAAGATGTGGATTTCCTCCTGCGTTGGCTGCGCGCGGTTGAACATCTGGTTCAGTCGCGGCATCAGCTTTTTGGGCGCGTCCGGATCCAGGAAACCGATGGCAGCGAGCGCCTGTTCCCAGTGCGCCAGCATTCCAGCCACTTGCTGGGCGTCGGCCTGCTGCGCCTGGGGCGTGCTGCTGTGCACGGGAAAACCTCCCATCGCCTGGCGCCATTCATAGGCGATGAGCTGCACCGCCGCGCCAAGGTTGAGCGAGCTGAACTGCGGGTTGGTGGGGATGGAGAGCGCCACGTGGCAGCGGTACACGTCTTCGTTGGCCATGCCGAAGCGTTCGGAACCAAACAGGAAGGCAATGCCTGCCTCGGCGCTGGACGCAGCCGGCGCGCTCGCATCCGGCGAACAAATTGAAGCATTTTTGGCCTCTAGCGCTTGCTGTGTATAAGCGAGTAGCTCACTTTTCAATAGCGATTCAAAATGCGCACGCGGCGCCACAGTGGGCGGACCGAAGTCGCGCGGGGTCATGGCGGTGGCGCACAAATGGCTCACGCCATCGAGCGCTTCATCGAGCGTGGCGACGATGCGCGCGTTCTCCAGCACGTCGAGGGCGCCGCTGGCGCGCTGGATGGTTTCCTCGCGCCGCAATACGTTGGGCCAGCGCGGGGCCACCAGCACCAGGTCGCCAAAGCCCATGGTTTTCATGGCGCGGGCGGCGGCACCCACATTGCCGGCATGGCTGGTGTGGATCAGGACAAAACGGGTTTTCATGGGACGGTCCCGGCCGGTTCAAGAGCCGGACGCGTAAAATCGGGGGCTTATTGTCGCTGCCCGCATCGCCGGCCGGCGATTTCCCGTTCCTGCACCCTGTGCGCCGCGCCGCTCTGGCACGCCGCCCATCCGCTTAAAAATTCCATGTCGTCCCCCAATCTGCACCCCATGCTCAACGTGGCCATCAAGGCCGCCCGCGCCGCCGGCGCCATCATCAACCGCGCGGCGCTCGACGTGGAATCGGTGCGCATCTCGCAAAAGCAGATCAACGACTTCGTCACCGAAGTTGACCACGCCAGCGAGCGCGTCATCATTGAAACGCTGCTCACGGCCTATCCCGGCCACGGCATCATTGCGGAAGAATCGGGCAGCGAGCATGGCGCCAAGGATTCGGAATACGTCTGGATCATCGATCCGCTGGACGGCACCACCAACTTCATTCACGGCTTTCCGGTCTACTGCGTCAGCATTGCGCTGGCGGTGCGCGGCAAGGTGGAGCAAGCCGTCATCTATGACCCGAGCCGCAACGACCTGTTTACATCGACCAAGGGCCGCGGCGCCTTCCTGAACGAGCGGCGCATTCGTGTCTCCAAGCGCACGCAGCTCAAAGAGTCGCTGCTGTCCACGGGTTTCCCGTTCCGCCCGGGCGACAACTTCAAGAACTACCTGAACATGATGGGCGACGTAATGCAGCGCACCGCCGGCCTGCGCCGCCCCGGCTCTGCCGCGCTGGATCTGGCCTACGTGGCCGC
>JBATPF010000145.1:0-5433 GCA_049291355.1 Giesbergeria sp. | reverse complement strand
GTCGCGGGACGCTGGGGAGGGCTAGCGCACCGACGTTTCGAGTGTCTGGTCGCGGGTGAACTTGAAGCGCGAGACCACGGCAATCTGGTCGGCTTTGGCGCGCATTTCGGCGGTAAAGGGGCCAAAGGGTCCGGCGGCGCGGGCAATGGCCTGGGCGCGGTGGTCCAGCAGCGGGTTGCCCGAGCCCTGCACGACTTCGGTCTCCAGCACGCGGCCGTCGTGGTTGACGGTGACGATCATGGTCAGTTCGCCATAGATCTTGTTGCCGGCTTTTTCGGGGAAATTCTCGGTGCCTTTGTCTTCCACCTTGCGGCGCAGGGCGTCGTAATACACGGCGTAGGCGGCTTCGCGCGTGGACGGGCTGATGTAGCGCTTTTTCGGCCGTGCGTTTTCTTCGTTGATGCGCCGCTCGATTTCGGCCAGGATTTTGACGAGCTGGCGCCGGCGCTCTTCCTGGGCCCGCTCACCGGTGCTTTCGCTGGGTTTGCGCGGGTCGGGCGGCGGCAGGGCGGCCACCTGGCGGCGCAGCTGGGCGAGCAACTGGGTTTGCTGCTCCAGCAGGGCGTCGGCCTTTTTCTGCGCGTCTTCAAAATCGTTGCCGACGCGGGTCAGGGCCGAATAGGGCAGAGGGCTGGTGGCTCGGCCCTTGGCGGCCTCACCGCCGCCGGCCAGGGCGTGCTGGGCAATGGCCTGGGCCTTCTCGGGCGGCGGCTCGTTGGTGCGCGCATTGACCAGAATCACCTCCAGCGGCGTGTCCTGGAACACCCGGTCGAACTGCTCCGGCGCGACGAAGCGCACCGACAGCAGCACTGCATGCAGCAGCACCGAAAACGCCAGCGTGAATTGCAGCGTGCTGAACGACTGGATCGAGGCGGGCAGTTTCACGGCGCAGCAGCGTCGGCCGGAGCCGCTTCGGGTTCGTTCATATCCACCGCAATGGCGATCGGGCCGGCCACGGCGTCGTCGCCATCGTCCCCATCGCTGCCGTCTTCGTCGTCCACAGGGCCATCGTCGCTGGGGTCCAGCGGGTCGTCCAGGCGTTCCAGCACCGTGCCATGCAGGTCCAGCGTGATCTCGTCCACCTCGCCCAGCTTGACACGCAAGCGTGCGCCGCGCGGCAGGTTCTGCGCGCCCAACACCGGGAAGACGAGGGGCAGCGCATCGGCGCGCACCAGGAAGCTGCCGCCGGGGCCTTCCTTGAACACGGTGGCTTCCAACTCGGTGATGCCGTTCTGCTCCAGGTACTTGAGCGTCCAGAAGCGCTCCATGCCCGCCTGGTAGCCGTTGTAGGCGCTGTAGGTGGCGTCAAAACTGCTGATGATGGAGAAAAGCTCGGCGTCCTTCGGTTTGAAGGGCGCAGCCAGGGCCGCCGTCGCGCCATGGCGCACGCAGGCAATGATCTGCCACTGGTTCACCAGGTCGACATAGCGGCGCAGCGGGCTGGTGGCCCAGGTGTAGCTTTTCACGCCCATGCCCGCATGCGGCAGCGCCTTGGTGCCCATGCGCACTTTCACGCCCGGCGCCATGCTGGCCTGGCTGCGGTAGATGCCGGGCACGCCCACGCTGGCGAGCCACTGGCCCCAGGTGCTGTTGGCGACGATGGCGGCCTCGGCCACGATGAGGTCCAGCGGGGCGCCGCGCTGGCGGGTGCTGATGTGCACCGTTTCGCTGCCGTTGGGCTCGCCGCCGTCGCCGCCAACCAGTTTGAAGTTGTAGTCGGGCCGGTTGAAGTTTTCGGGCTTGCCACGCACCACTTCGCGCCCGGCTTTGAGTTTTTGCGCCAAGCGGTGCAAAAATGATAGCTGGGGGCGCAGATCAGATAAGCGCTGGGGGGTGTTTTGTATCTGAATTGACGGATCACGAAGCCAATCTTGGGTGACGATGTGGTCCAACTGGTCGTGGCGCAGGTTGGCGATCACGGGCACGCGGTCCAGGCGCGTTTCGGTGGCGGTGATCTCCAGCGTGGCTTCGTCGATGGTGCAGTACAGCGACACGGCCGGGTTGTCGCGGCCTTCGTCCAAGGTATAGATCTGCACCACGCTGCCCGGCAGCATGGTGATCTTGTAGCCGGGCATGTAGACGGTGGACAGGCGCTGGCGGCCGATCAGATCGAGCGCGCTGCCGGGGGCAATCGCCAAACCGGGTGCCGCGATGTGGATGCCCAGCGTGACCGTGCCGGTCCCGAGCCCGGTGACAGAGAGCGCATCGTCGATTTCGGTGGTCTGCGAATCGTCGATCGAGAACGCCTGCACCTCGGCCAGCGGCAGATCGGCGGGCGGCTGCGGCGCATCGAGCGGCGGGAAGGCGGTGCCCTTGGGGAAGTTGTCGAACAAAAAGCGCTTCCAGTGAAACTGGTAGCTTGAATCAATGGCGCCGGCCTTTTGCAGCAGATCCAGCGGGGCAGTGTGCGTGGCGCGGCTGGCCTCGACCACGGCCTTGTATTCCGCTGCGTTCTTGTCGGGGCGAAACAAAATCTTGTAGAGCTGTTCGCGGATCGGCGCGGGGCAAACGCCTTGCCCGAGTTGCTCGGCCCACTCGGCAATCTGCGCCAGCACCGCTTTTTTCTTCTCGATGGCGGCCAGCGCCTGCTGCAGGATCTCGGCGGGCGCCTTCTTGAAGCGCCCCTTGCCCGCGCGGCGGAAGTAATGCGGCGCGTCGTACAGGCGAAACAGCGCAGCGGCCTGCTCGGTCAGCGTCGCGTGCTCAGAAAAATAGTCGCGTGCCAGGTCGGCAAAGCCAAATTCACCTTCGGGTGCGAATTCCCAGGCCAGCGGCAGATCGATGGACTCCGCCAGCGCCTGGCCCTGCGCGAGCAGTTCGGCCGGCGCGGGTTTCTCGAACTTGAGCAGCAGGTTGGCCGCCTTGACCTTGACCCGCTTGCCCGAGTCGAGCTCGACCTGGGCCGAGGATTCGGCTTCTGACAGGATGCGGCCGGCGAAAAACTTGCCGGAATCTTCAAAAAGTGCGTGCATTGGCCGAATTGTCCCATGGCCGCACGGGACGCCATGGTCGCCCTGGCTCCGGCGTTTTTAGAACTCGATCAGCAGGTTGGGTGCGAATTGCGTGTTTTCCACCACGCCTTTGGGCGCATAGCCGCGTGGGTTGGCCACGACGCGCGTGGCGCCCACTAGGTAGTCGCAGCTGTGGTGCACGTGGCCGTGCAGCCAAAGGCGGGGCTGCCAGCGCAGGATCTGCGCTTCCAGGTTGGAGACAAAGCAGGCGTTCAGCGGCGAGCCGACAAACTGCGGCGCAATGCTGCCCGGTGAGGGCGCAAAGTGCGTGACCACGACCGTGGGGCCATCGAAGGGTTCGCCAAAGCGTGCTTCCAGCCAGGCGACAGACTGGTCAAACAGCATTTGCGACACGGCGGGCGTAAATCGGTCCGGGAAATCCGGGGTCAGACCGATGCGGCTGAAGTCGCGCACGAACTCCTGCGCTTTTTGCAGGCCCTCGTCTCGTTGCTCGGGCGAGTCGAACAGCCGGTAATCCGACCACAGCGTGCAGGCCAGAAAGCGCACGCCGCCATGGCGCCATTCCTCGCGCTCCAGTACGCGCACCTGGCTGCCTTGCGCCTCGGTGCGCAGGCTCGCCATGGTGCTCACCAGGTCGGAGCCATAGAACTCATGGTTGCCAGCGACGTAGAGCGTGGGCTGGCTGAACTGCCGCGCCCAGGCCATGCCTTGTGCAGGGCGTTGTAAGTCGCCCGCCAAGACGACGACATCGGCATCGGTCTGCGGCAGGTCCAGGGGTTGCACGGACAGGTGCAGGTCAGAGAGCAGGGCAATTTTCATGGGCGGGTTCTGTGGAAACGAGACAGGGGCCATTCTGGCCCGGAGTCCGAAGCCAGCCCGGGCATGCGGCCATTGCGGATATCCGGAGGGCTGTCACCTTTTTGGTGTCCTCAGCGTCCAATGGTCACAAGCCCCAAAAAAGCGAGCCCACCATGCAGTCCTTGTCCCTAGCCCACGCTCAGCCGACCGTTCCCACCCCTCGTTCCGACGAGCAGCTGGTGGCGAGCGCTCTGCAAGGAGAGCAGAGTGCCTTCGAAGCCATCATGCGGCGCCACAACCGGGTGCTGTTCCGCGCAGCGCGCGGGGTGGTCTCCGATGACGCCGAGGCGCAGGACGTGGTGCAGGAAACCTACCTGCGCGCCTTCACCCGGCTGCGGGATTTTCAGGGGGGCGCATCGCTGGCGACCTGGATGGCGCGCATTGCCATCAACATCGCGCTGGACGTGCTGCGCAAGCGCAGCCGGTCGGTGCCGCTCGACTCCCACGATCTGGACCACGAGCCTTCTCCGGAGCACATGATGTCCTTTAGCGCTCCTGCGGGCGTATCGCCCGAATCCGTGCTGGCACGCACCGAGCTGCGCGCCCTGCTGCAGTCCGCCATCGAGGGGCTGCCGCCCATTTACCGCAGCGTTTTCATGCTGCGCGCCGTGCAGGAAATGAGCGTGGACGAAGCGGCGTACTGCCTGCAGGTGAGCGACGCCGTCGTCAAGACCCGCTACCTGCGCGCCCGCTCCCTGTTGCGCGATGCGCTCGGCGCGCAAATCGAGGCGCATGCCGAGAGCGTCTTTGCCTTTGCCGGCGAGCGCTGCGACCAGGTTGTGCGCCATGTGGTGGCCGAGCTGCAGCAGCGCCATCTCATTGCGCGGCACTGAGCGCGGCCAAAACACCCCCCTGGCGACGCCGTCCCGTCTGGCCGTACCGCGCGTACGGCCTGCAGTGCTGCGCCTGGCCAGAGCCACCTTGTTCAAATTTGCCGGCCGTTCCAGATGCCGGCGCAACGGTTCATCAACCCACGGAGAAAACCATGAAGAACCCTTCCATTTACGTCCCCTCGCAGGCCTTGTTTCTCTCGCGCCGCCGCGCCATGTCGGCATCAGGTGCCGCCGTGCTGTCGGCCAGCGCCGTGGCCTTGCTGGGCGGGCGCGACGCGCTGGCAGCCGGTGCCAAGGTGAGTGCCCAGGAGCTGGAGGCCGATGTGCGCATCCTCAATACCGCCCTTGGCGCGGAACTGGAGGCGGTGGCGGCCTACCAGCTAGGCGCAGAAAGCGGCCTGCTCAGCAAGGGGGTGCTGCCGGTAGCCGTCGCGTTCCAGGGGCACCACAAGGAGCATGCGGCAGCCATTGCCAGCACGGTGCAAAAGCTGGGCGGCAAGCCGGTGGTGGCCAAGGAAAAATACCAGTTTCCCGTAGAAAAGCTCAAGGTGGAGGCCGACGTGCTGCGCTTTGCAGCGGGTCTGGAGCGCGGCGCGATCTCGGCCTACCTGGGCGCCGTGCCCCTGTTTGCTGACCGCGCGCTGGCGCAGGTCGCCGCGAGCATCCTGGGCGACGAGGCCATGCACTGGGCCGTGCTGCGCCAGGTCCTGGGCGAGGCTCCCGTGCCTTCTGCCTTCATGTCATGAAGCCGCGCCAGCTTGTCGTGGCGC
>JBATPF010000144.1:0-3821 GCA_049291355.1 Giesbergeria sp. | reverse complement strand
GCACTGGCTGCAGATATCGCGCGGTATCGTCTGTGCAGCGACTACCGGGTCAGGGCGGCGCTCAGTGGCGGCCTGAAGTGAATAAATCAGGGGCGACTATTTAGTTGATAGCGAAACAGAAGTATTTCTTCTGCAGCGTCAGCCGTGCACCGGCACGGCCGTCGCAGGCGCGCGCCGTGACAGGCTGATGATGGCGGAAGCGCCGAGCGACTCCGTAGCGCCATCCCCCACCAGATCGGCCAGCGTCGCGGTGTCGAGTTCGCGCAGCCAGGAGGCCAGGGCGCGCTGAAACAATTTTTTAAGGCGACAGGCGGGGCTTAGGCGGCAGGTGTTGGAGTTTTCGTCGAAACACTCGACCATACGAAAATCGCTTTCGCACCAGCGCACCACGGCGCCAATGCCGATCTCGGCCGGTTCCAGCAACAGGCGAACACCGCCGCCGCGTCCTCGGGCCGTTTCCAGCAGACCGTGTCGAGCCAGGTCATTGACGATCTTCATCAAATGATTTTTCGACAAGGAATGGCTCTGCGCGAGCTCGGCAATGGTGACGCGGCGCTCTGGGTGCTGCGCGCAGTACATCAGCACGCGCAGGGTGTAGTCGGTGTAGTTGGCAAGCCGCATGGTGGTGTGCAGCGCACAGTCGATTGATAAAAATCGCCGGGCGCTGTAAGATACATTTAAAATGCATCTTATAGTTTTGCACCCGCCAACGCAAGCGCGCCGGGCCTGATATGGACTCCATGAAAACACCTCTTCCGCCCCTGGTCAGCGCTGGCGCTGCGAAACCTGCAAGCAAGCTACCCCAAGGCTGGCCAGTGCTTCGGCTGGGCTTTCGACCTTTTTATATCGCTGCGGCGGCGCTGGCCTGCGTGGCGGTTCCGCTTTGGGTGGCGGCGATGCTGGGGGCGGTTTCTCTCAATCTCAGCGTCTCGCCCATGCTGTGGCACGCGCACGAAATGCTGCTGGGTTTTGCCACGGGCGTGATCGTCGGCTTCCTGCTGACGGCGGTCAAAGCCTGGACCGGTCTGCAAACGCCGCGCGGCGCGGCACTGGGCGCGCTGGTGCTGCTTTGGCTGGCCGCCCGCGTGGCGGCCTGGGTGGCGCCCTACCCGGTGTATGCGGCGCTCGATGTGGTGCTGCTGCCGACCGTGGCCGTGATCCTGGTGCGCGTTCTTTTGCGCGCCGGCAACAAGCGCAACCTGCCACTGGCAGGGATTCTCATTCTTTTGTCGGCGGCCAACCTGGTGTTCCACCTGTCGGTCATGGGATGGCTTGCACTGCCGCCCTCCAGCGCGCTGTACGCAGCCCTGGGCTTGATCGTGATGGTCGAGTGCGTGATGGCGGGCCGCGTGATTCCTGCTTTCACCATGAGCGTGACGCCTGGGCTGAAGATCGCCGTGCCGCCGTGGCTGGAGCGCGGCGCGCTGGGCACCACATTCGTGGCGCTGGCACTGTGGGTGTTTGCGCCTGGCGGTTGGATCACGTTTGCCGCGCTGGCCGCAGCGGCGGTGCTGCAGGGCGCGCGCATGCTGCACTGGCATTCCATGGTTTCGCGCAAGAAGCCGATTCTCTGGATCTTGCACGCTGCGTACGCATGGATTCCGCTGGGCTTGGCCTTGCTCGCACTTGCGCAGCCGGGCTGGGTGCTGGTGTCGGTGGGCGTCCATGCCCTCGCGGTTGGCGCCACCGGCGGGCTGATCATCGGCATGCTCACGCGTACCGCGCGCGGGCACACGGGCCGGCCGCTGCAGGTTTCGCGCGCCGAAGTGCTGGCTTATGTGCTGGTAATGGCCGCAGCTGTGCTGCGCGTGCTTGTCCCTATGGTCGCACCGCAGTGGGTTTCGCATGCGCTGGTTTGTGCTGCTGCTGCGTGGACCACGGCATTCCTGATTTATCTGGTGATGTATGTCCCTTGGCTGACGAGCACCCGGCTCGACGGCAAGGATGGCTGAATCTGCATTTCCTGCTTCCTATTCCCTACCGAAACCCTGAAGAAAGGTTCTCATGCTTCCTACCCAGTCTCTCGTGATCGACGTGCGCCAGATTCCTCCGCCCCAGCGCCACACCACCATTTTTGGCCGCTTTGACGAGCTGCTGCCTGGCGAGGCGATTCAGATCGTGAGCGATCACGATCCGCGGCCGCTGCACCACCAGTTCGATTCGCGCTCGCCGGGCCAGTTTCAGTGGGCCTACCTGCAGTCGGGGCCGGACCAGTGGCGTGTTCTGGTAAGCAAGCTTGAAGTCCTGGAAGACGCGGAAGAGCACCACTGCTGCTCGGGCGGTGCTTGCGGCGGTTGATCGCTGTCGCGATAGACAAAAGAAAGGCGCCCACGAGGCGCCTTTCTTGTTGAGGAAGGGGGTCTATTCCATTTTCAGATCGATACGAAATGAGGCGCGAAGCCGCAGACAGTGCTGTAGCACGGCAAGGCGAAGCAACGAAATGTCGGATGGATATGGAAATGGAATTACATGCCCAGGGCCAGCATGGCCGACTCAGACATTCGTGAACGGTCCCAGGGCGGGTCAAACACCATGTTGACCGTGATTTCGCCCACGCGGGGAATCGCCAGCACCTTGTCGCAGACTTCATCGGCAATCGCCTCGCCCATGCCGCAGCCGGGCGCGGTGAGCGTCATGTCGATCAGGGCGCGCACATCGCCGCCTTCCATGGGTTCCAGGTCGCAGCGGTAGACCAACCCAAGGTCGACAATGTTGACCGGGATTTCCGGGTCGTAACAGGTTTTGAGCGTGTTCCAGATGAGGCCGCTCACATCCTCAATTTCGACGTTTTCGGGGTGCTCGACTTCGGCTGGCGGCTCCTTGCCAATGGCGTCGGCGTCGCTGCCCTTGAGCCGTACCAACTGGCCATCGACGACCAAAGTGAAATTTGAGCCCAGGGCTTGGGTCACTTGAGCCCACCCGCCTCCGGGCAAATCCATAGGCGTTCCATCGGGAATGCGCTCCACGGTCACGGGCCGGTTGATCAGCACGTCTTCGCGCATGCGTTTCATCATGATGGGGTTTCTCCTTCCGTCGATACGGGGGCTGCAGGCGCGGCCGGGTTGCTGGCAATGGCGTGCATCAGCGCGTGCCAGCCCAGCAGCGCGCACTTGATGCGGCCGGGGTAGCGGCTGACGCCGGCCAGGCTGACGAGCTTGCCGAGCGGGGCGACGTCGGCACTTTCTTCCCCGGTCAGCACGGCGCGAAAGTGCTGTTGCAGCTTCTGGGCGGCGGCAATCTCCTTGCCCTTGACGGCTTCGCTCATCATCGAGGCCGACGCCATGCAGATAGCGCAGCCCTGGCCGTGAAAGCGGATGTCGGCCAGTTTGCCGTCGGCAATGGCCAGTTCCACGGACAGGTCGTCGCCACAGGATGGATTCGTGCCACGTGCCTGGTGCGTAGGTGCGCTCAAGTGGCCGAAATTGCGCGGCGAGCGTTTGTGCTCCAGCACCAGTTCCTGGTAGAGGTCGGTTTCGGCACTGCTCATCGCAAAAGCTCCAGGGCTTTGGCGACTCCGGCCACCAAGCGCTCGACTTCTTCCGGCGTGTTGTAGAGCGCAAACGACGCGCGCGTCGTCGGCCCACAGCCCAGGTGTTCCAGCAGTGGCTGGGCGCAGTGCAGGCCGGTGCGCACCGCAACGCCCTGGCCGTCAAGCAGCGTGCCGACGTCGTGCGGATGTGCGCCTTCGGTGACGAACGAGACGATGGCGGTGTCCTGGGTGTCAGGTGACAACACGCGCAGGCCGGGCAGGGCTGAGAGGCCTTGCACCGCCTGTGCGCGCAACGCATGCAAATGCTGGTCGATGGCGCTGCGGCCCACGG
>JBATPF010000143.1:0-9986 GCA_049291355.1 Giesbergeria sp. | reverse complement strand
GGCGCGGCCAGCCGCTCGGGCGCGGCGGGTGGCCGCAGCGCCGGCACCGACTGCGGTGCTGGCTGGTCGCCGCCTTGCACCACCTCCGTGAGGGTGGGCACAAATCGCGGTGGAACTCGGGGTGTGGTGACCATCAGGGGTTCCTTGCCACCAAATCGTGGCGCTCCAGGGCGAAGCCGCGCTGCGAATAGTGCTTCCAGCGTCTGCGCGCGGCTGCGCGATCGGCTTCGTCGGTGGCACTGACCACCTCGATCAGTCGAGCAAAACGGCCAAAGCCGTCTGGCACGTCGTCTTCCAAATTGAGCAGCACGTCGTGGTGTGAGGCGAGCCGAGCATCTTGCGTGAGCAGAATGGGCGACGCGTTCACCCATTCGGCGGCGTCGCCGCTGCGGCAGTGCGCCACAAAATCATGCGCAGACATATTCCAGAGCATGGTGTCGAGCGCGTCCAGCACGGGCGCGCTCGCCTGAATGACGAGCCGCCGGTCTTGCCGCAACAACTTGCGCGCGACCCGACACGCGTGCTCCAGTTTGTCCGGCGCGTTGAAATGAAAAGCGATGTCGGTCATGCGCCAGCGCGGGGCGTGCGAAGCTTGCGGGGCGCCGCTTTGCTGCGGGCGGACGCTGCGTTCTCCGACATTTCAGATTGCGCCTCGGCCCGAGCCAAAAGCCAGTGGGTGAGCAAGGCCACAGGCCTGCCCGTCGCGCCCTTGGCTACGCCGCCTTTCCAGGCGGTACCGGCAATGTCCAGGTGTGCCCAGGGCACCTCACCGACAAAAGCCTGAAGAAACTTGGCCGCTGTGATGGACCCTGCCGGGCGCCCGCCCACATTGCCCAGATCGGCGAAATTGCTTTTGAGCCCTTCTGCGTATTCCTCATCCAGCGGCAGACGCCAGGCAAGGTCTCCAGTGGCTTCGCCTGCTGCCAGCAGCGCCTCACCCAAGGCATCGTTCGACGCAAACAAGCCCGAACGCACGCCGCCCAGCGCAATCACGCAGGCGCCTGTCAGGGTGGCGATATCGACAATGGCAGCCGGCTTGTGGCGCTTGCTGTAACTGAGGGCGTCGCACAGAACCAAACGTCCTTCGGCGTCGGTATTGAGCACCTCAATGGTCTGCCCGCTCATGCTGGTCACCACGTCGCCGGGCTTGACGGCCCGGCCATCGGGCATGTTTTCGCAGGTTGGAATCAAGCCCACCACGTTGATCGTGGGCTGGAGTTGCGCCAGTGCACGGAACACCCCGAGCACGCTGGCGGCGCCGCACATGTCGAACTTCATTTCGTCCATTTCCGGAGCCGGCTTGATGGAAATGCCGCCGGTATCGAACGTGATGCCTTTTCCAACCAGCACCAGCGGAGCCTGCCCCCGCGCCGCACCGTTGTAGCGCAGCTCAATGAAGCGCAGCGGCTCGGCCGAGCCCCGCGCCACGGCCAGGAACGCGCCCATACCTAGGCGCTCTACCTCCGCCGGCCCCATCACCTTGCACAGGATGCGAGGGTGTTTGGCCAGTGCCTTGGCGGCATCGGCCAGCATGCTGGGTGTGGCATGGTTGGCGGGGCGGTTGCCCCATTCGCGGGCCAGCTCCACCCCCAAAGCCACCGCCTGGCTGGTCTCGAATGCCTGGGCAACGGCCTTGGGCTCGGGCACACCGATGACCACACGCGTGAGCTCTGACGCCTCCGCCTTGGGCTTGGTGAGCGTGTACACGTAGCGCGCCTGCGCAACACCTTGCACAACAGCGGACACTGCGGGCGCCGTCACGCGGCCGGCAAAGCAGACCACGGCGCGCTTTGTGCCAGCGGTCCGGAATGCGGGGGCAATTGCGGCCAGCGCCTGGCGCACGGCCCGCGCATCGCCCGAACCTGCTCCGACAAGTAGCAGGCGCCGCGCTGCAATGCCTGGGGCCTGGTACAAAGCCAGCGACTTGCCTGGCTTGGTTTCCAAATCCTTGCTCTTGAGGGCCTGTGCAATCAGACTTGCCAGCGGATCGTTGCCCGGGGCGAAATCTTCGCCTACCAGGACCACCAACTGGTCGCATTTTTCCGAAGCCCCCGTGCGCAAATCCAGTGTTTTGAGATCAAAGTTCATAATTGCCTTTTTACGTCTCTTCCATGTTATTCGATTCAACTCTGCGCAAGGAGCTGGGCCGCAGCTTCGGCGCGACGCTCGTGGTTTTGGTGACGGTGGTCATGACCATGATGCTCATTCGCACGCTGGGCCAGGCCTCGCGCGGCAATGTCAGCCCGTCGGACGTCATGCTGGTCATGGGCTACACCGTGCTGGGGCAGTTGCCTACCATTTTGAGCCTGAGCCTCTTTGTTGCCACCATAGGCAGCCTTTCGCGCATGTACCGCGACAGCGAAATGGTGATCTGGTTTTCCAGCGGCAGAGGCCTGGCCAGCTTGTTGCCCTCGTTGCTGCGTTTTGCCTGGCCGGTCATGCTGGTGGTGGCCGTGCTGTCGCTGCTGGTCTGGCCCTGGGCCAACCAGCAGATTCAGGAACTGCGCACCCAGTACGAGCAACGCGGCGACGTGGACCGAATCGCGCGAGGCGAGTTCCAGGAATCGGCCAGCGGCAACCGGGTGTTCTTCATCGACAAGGACAGCCCCGAGCCGAATTCGGCCAGCAACGTCTTTATCGCAGCCAATGAGCGCGGGGCACAAGCCATTACTTCGGCGCGCAGTGCGCGCATCGAAATGCGCGGCGCCGATCGGTTTGCGCTGCTGAGCAATGGCCAGCGCCTCGAGAGCACCGACGGCAAACCCGACCTCAAGCTGAGCGAATTCGAGTTGTACGGAACCCGCGTGGGCTCGGCGCGCTCCGGGCTGGGAGCCGATGGCTCCGCCAAAACCCGCAGCACACGCGAACTGCTGGTGCAGTCCGCCCTTCCTTACCAGGCTGAGCTGGCCTGGCGCGTGGGACTGGCTTTCACCGCATTCAATCTGGTGGTGCTCGGGCTGGCGCTGGCCAGCGTCAACCCGCGCGCCAGCCGCAGCGGCAACCTGCTGTTTGCCTTGTTTGCGTTCGTCGTTTACTACAACTTCATGACGCTGGGCCAAAGCTGGGTGGGTTCGGGGCGCTTTGGTCTGGTGCCCTATGTCGGCCTGCTGCATGGCGGTGTTTTGCTGTTTGCGCTGGCGCTCATTGCCATTCGCCACAACCGCTGGGCCTTGGCAAACCTTTGGCGTGGCCGGGGGACGGCGGCATGAAAACGATTCGCTGGATGGTGTACCGCGAAGTGCTGGCGGCCATCGTGCTCGTCACGCTCGGTTTTCTGGCGCTTTTTTTCTTCTTCGACCTGATCGACGAACTGCGCTCGGTGGGCCAACTTTACCCCGTGTCGCAGGCCGTGCTGTACGTGATGCTGGGCATGCCCAGCCATTTGTACGAACTGTTGCCGATCACCGTGCTGATCGGCACCATCTTCGTCATGGCCCGCTTTGCGCAAAGTTCGGAATTCACCATTCTGCGCACCAGCGGCCTGGGGCCGGGCCGCGCCCTCTCCATGCTGATGCTGCTGGGCTGCGCGTTTGTGGTGCTCACCTTTGCGCTGGGAGACTACGTGGCCCCCATGAGCGATCGCGCAGCGCAGGTGCTCAAATCGCGTGGCTTGGCGCGCCTGACCAGTGGCGGCACCGGCGCCTGGCTCAAGGAGCGCCAGGGAGAGGCGTCCGTCGCCGTCAACATTCGCGCGATTCGCGCCGATGGGCTGATGGAGGATGTCCGCATTTTCCGCTTTGACGCCGGTGGCCGACTGGAGTCCCAAACCCACGCGCAGAGAGCGAAGGTCGCGCCGGAGGGGGACGCATGGCTGCTTGCAACGGTCCGCAGCAGCGGCTTCGTGCGCGACGCGGCGGGCGAAACCGTGCGCGCCGAGCGCCTGCAAATGCCGCAGCTGCGCTGGCCCACCGCCATTACGGCGGACATGGTGTCGGCCGCTGTGCTCAAGCCCGACCGCATGGCAACCATCGACCTATTTCAATACGTGCGCCACCTCGAAGCCAACGGCCAATCAGCGCAGCGCTACGAGATCGAGTTCTGGCGCAAGGTGTTTTACCCCCTGAGCTGCCTGGTGATGGTGGTGCTGGCGCTCCCCTTTGCTTACCTGCACTTTCGCGCCGGATCGACCACCGGTTATGTATTTGGCGGGGTCATGGCGGGCATCAGCTTCTTCCTGCTCAACAACGTGTTTGGCTTTGCCGGCAACTTGCAGCAGTGGTCGCCCTGGCTGACCGCAGCGGCTCCCGGACTGATCTATACCTTCGCGTCGCTGGCAGCCTTTGGCTGGCTGGTGCTGCGGCGCTGAGGATTGCTATATGGAACCAATGGACCACTCAAAAGGCATCGTCTTGTTCGCCCACGGCTCGCGCGATCCGCTCTGGCGCGCCCCGATCGAGGCGGTACGGGCACACATCGAGCACGCGCAGCCGGGGACCTTGGTGCGCTGCGCCTACCTGGAACTTTGTGCGCCCGATCTCTCGCAGGCCGCTCGCTCGCTGCACGAAGCCGGCGTGCGCCAGCTCACCATCGTTCCCATGTTTCTCGGCACCGGGCGGCACGCCCGCGAAGACCTGCCGCTGCTTGCTGCCGCGCTGCAAGAACAGCACCCGGATCTGCAGATTGCATTGCAGCAGGCCGTGGGCGAAGACCCCCGCATGACGGCACTGATGGCGCAAATCGCCGTGGATCCCCCGGCCGGCTGAAGTCATCGGGGGCGCAACGCTTCGGTGGGTCACGCCCAAGCCATGCTTTTCTGGGCAAGATATCGCATAATGATGCGATTCTTTAGCTGCAATTCGGTATGAACCTCCACCAATTTCGCTTCGTTCAGGAAGCAGCGCGCCGCAACCTGAATCTGACCGAGGCGGCCAAGGCACTGCATACCTCGCAGCCCGGCGTCTCGAAAGCCATCATTGAGCTGGAGGGCGAACTGGGGGTGGATATTTTTGCCCGCCACGGCAAGCGGCTCAAACGCATCACCGAGCCAGGGCAGCATGTGCTCAAAAGCATCGAGCTGATCATGCGCGAGGTCGGCAACTTGAAGCGCATCGGCGAGCAGTACAGCGCGCAGGACACCGGCACCTTCAGCATCGCCACCACGCACACCCAAGCGCGCTACGTGCTGCCGCCCGCCGTGGCCAAACTGCGTGAAGCCTACCCCAAGGTCAACGTCAGCCTGCACCAGGCCACGCCCGACCAGGTGGCCCGCATGCTGATCGATGAAGTGGCCGAGATCGGAGTGGCCACCGAGTCGCTGGCGGATTACCCCGAGCTCGTCACCCTGCCCTGCTACGAATGGCAGCATGTCCTGGTGATGCCGCATGGCCACCCCTTGGCGCAAAAGGAGCGCATCGGCCTGGAGGACATCGCCCACGAGCCCCTGATCACCTACCACCCCTCGTTCACCGGACGCACCAAGATTGACCAGGCCTTTGCCGCGCGGCGCTTGCAGCCGCGCATCGCGCTGGAAGCCATTGATTCGGACGTCATCAAAACCTATGTGCGCCTGGGCCTGGGCCTGGGCATCGTCGCCGAAATGGCGATGCGGGACGACCCGCTGGGCGACCTGGTGGTGCGCCCCATCGGGCATCTGATCGGGCAAAGCGTGGCGCGCGTGGCTTTCAAGCGCGGCGCCTACCTGCGCAACTTCGTCTACCGTTTTGCCGAACTGCTCAGCGACCGCCTCAGCCGCGAACTGGTGATGCGCGCCATGACGGGTCAGGTCAACGACTACGAACTCTAAATCCCCCAACACCCGCCGCCATGGACACCGCCGCCGCACCGCGCACCCCCGCCCTCGCCAGCCGCCTGCCTCAAGTGGGCACGACCATCTTCACCGTGATGTCCGCGCTTGCCGCCGAGCATGGCGCCGTCAACCTCGGCCAAGGTTTCCCGGATTTCGACTGCGACCCCCGCCTGCTGGATGCCGTGAACACGGCGATGCGCGCCGGGCACAACCAGTACCCGCCGATGCCGGGCGTGCCAGGGCTGCGGGACGCCGTTGCTGCAAAAATGGAAGCACTGCACGGCCGCCAATACAGCGCTGGAAGCGAAATAACCATTACGGCAGGGGCCACACAGGCCATCTTCACCGCGCTGCTGGCCATCGTGCACCCGGGCGACGAAGTCATCGTGCTGGACCCCTGCTACGACAGCTACGTTCCCAACATCGATCTGGCCGGTGGCCGCGCCGTGCGCGTACCGCTCAGCCCCGGCAGCTTTCGGCCCGACTTTGCGAAAATCAGCGCGGCCATCACGCCGCGCACCCGCGCCATCATCGTCAACAGCCCGCACAACCCCAGCGCCACGGTCTGGTCGGCCGAAGAAATGCGGCAACTGGACGATTTGCTGGCGCCCACCGACATCCTGCTCATCAGCGACGAAGTCTACGAACACATGGTGTTTGACGGCGCCGAGCACCAGAGCGCGGCCCGATTTCCGGGACTGGCCGCACGCGCCTTGATCGTCTCAAGCTTCGGCAAGACCTTTCACGTCACCGGCTGGAAGGTGGGCACGGTGGCCGCTCCCGCCGCATTGACGGCCGAGTTTCGCAAAGTGCACCAGTTCAACGTGTTCACCGTCAACACGCCCATGCAGCACGGCCTGGCGGCCTACCTGCAAGACCCGGCGCCCTACCTGGGTCTGCCCGCCTATTACCAGGCCAAGCGCGACCTGTTCCGCGCAGGCCTGGCCGGCTCGCGCCTGCGCCTATTGCCGGGCAGCGGGGCCGGAAGCTACTTTCAATGCGTGGACATATCCAAGGTGAGCGATCTGAACGAAGTCGACTTCTGCCAGTGGCTCACGCGCGAAATCGGCGTGGCGGCGATTCCACTGTCGGCCTTCTACGGCGACGGCTTTGATCAGCGCGTGGTGCGCTTCTGCTTCGCCAAGAAAGACGCAACGCTGCGAGCTGCACTGGAGCGGCTGCAGCGCCTGTAAGAGCGCCACGCTCTGGCACGCAGTCGTTTTTTGAGATAAAAGTGCCTCTAGCGCTTACCCATAAAGAGTAAGCTGCTATCTTTTTTGAAATACTTTCTGGCTTTTTGTCTCTCGAAGACTCAAGAATGCCCGTGCGAGCCAGACGCCGCCTTGTCTGCACCGCCCACTGCGGAGCGGACCACCCGGCCAATGCTCAGGCCCTGCGCCAAAATGGAAAACACCACCACGCAGTAAGTCAGGGTGAGCACCACATCGCGCTCGGGCCCGCCGGGCAGCGACAGCGCAAGCGCCACCGAAATACCGCCCCGCAACCCGCCCCACACCAGCACCCGCGCCGACCCTGCGGGCAGTTGCAACCACCGCTTGCCCACGTGCACCGGCAGGCCGACCGTGAGCCAGCGCGCCAACAGCGCCACCACAATGGCGACTGCGCCGGCCAGCAGCAAGGGAGCGGAGAAGGAGATGACCAATACCTCCATGCCGATGAGCACAAACAGCACCGCGTTGAGGATTTCGTCAATCAGCTCCCAGAACATGTCCACATAGCGCCGCGTGGTGTCCGACATGGCCCGTGCGCGCCCGCCATTGCCCACCATCAGGCCCGCCACCACCATGGCCAATGGGCCGGAGACGTGCAGGTGCGCCGCCAGCGCGTAGCCGCCCACCACGGCGGCCAGGGTGATCAGCACTTCCACTTGGTAGTGGTCAATGGTTTTGAGCAGCCAGAACGTGATGAGCCCCAGCACGATGCCAAAGACGATGCCGCCACCGGCTTCGTGCGCCAGCAGCGTGAAGCCTTCGGTTGCGGTGGGCAAGCCGCCGCTGGCCAGTACCCCGAGCAAGAGTGAGAACAGCACCACCCCGACGCCGTCGTTGAACAGCGATTCGCCCGAGATCACCAGCTCCAGCGTCTTGGGTGCGCCAGCCGATTTGAGAATGCCCATCACCGCAATCGGGTCGGTGGGCGAAATCAGCGCGCCAAACAGCAGGCAGTAAATGAGCGGCAGCGGCACCCCCAGAAACGGCAGCGCCAGCCACATGCCCAGGCCGACAAGCACGGTGGAGAGCAGCGTGCCCACCAAGGCCAGGCCCGCCACCGTGAAGCGGTATTGTTTGAGCGCGGCAATGTCCACGTGCAGCGCGCCGGCAAACAGCAGGAAGGACAGCATGCCCTGCATCAGCACTTCGGAAAAATCCAGCGTCCTGAGAAACGACTCCTCGTACTGGCGCAGACCGTGGTCCAGCCCGGCCGCGCTGAGCGCCACGATGAGCAGCGACAGGCCCAGCGCAATCACCATCACCCCTATGGTGGTGGGCAGGCGCACAAAGCGGTGGTTCAGGTACGAGAGCAGCGCCGTAACGACGAGGCAAATGGCGGCAATATCCAGCATGGGCAGTAAAAAAAGAACTGTGGTGCTCAGAGCAGCACGATGTCGTATTGCTCCTGGCCCATGACGGCCTCGGTTTGCAGCGAAATGGGTTTGCCGATGAAGTCCGACAGTCCGGCCAGGTGGGCGCTTTCCTCGTCGAGGAACAGCTCGACCACGGCGGCCGAAGCAATCACGCGGAACTCGCGCGGGTTGAACTGGCGGGCTTCACGCAGGATCTCGCGCAGGATGTCGTAGCACACGCTGCGCGCGGTTTTGACGCTGCCTTTGCCCTGGCAGACCGCACAGGGCTCGCACAGCATGTGGGCCAGCGACTCGCGCGTGCGTTTGCGCGTCATCTCCACCAGGCCCAGGTTCGAAAAGCCCCCGGCCATGGTTTTCACGCGGTCACGCGCCAGGTGCTTGCGAAACTCGGCCAGCACCGCCGTCTGGTGCTCTTCGCGCAGCATGTCGATGAAATCGGCTATGACGATGCCGCCCAGGTTGCGCAGGCGCAGTTGGCGGGCGATGGCACCGGCGGCCTCCAGGTTGGTTTTGAAGATGGTGTCGTCAAAGTTGCGCGCGCCGACGTAGCCACCGGTGTTCACATCCACCGTGGTCAGCGCTTCGGTCTGGTCGATGATGAGGTAGCCGCCCGATTTGAGTTCCACACGCCGCCCCAGCGCACGGGCGATTTCCTCGTCAATCGAATACAGGTCAAAAACCGGGCGCTCGCCCTTGTAATGCTGCAGCTTGGCGGCGGCGGTCGGCATGAACTCCAGGCCAAAAGCGCGCAGGCGCTGGAACTGCTCCAGCGAATCGATGCGAATGCTCTGCGTGTGCTCGCCCACCAGGTCGCGCAGCACCCGCTGCAGCAAATCGAGATCCTGGTGCAAAAGCGAGAGCGGCGGCAGGCGCAGCGCGGCGTCTTTGATGCGCGCCCAGGTCTTGCGCAGGTAGGCGATGTCGTCGGCCAGCTCGGCGTCGCTGGCGTCTTCACCGTTGGTGCGCAAGATAAAGCCGCCCCCGCCGCCCGAGGCCTTGTCGCCCACCAACGCTTGCAGGCGTGTGCGCAGCGATTCGCGCTCGCCCACGGGAATTTTTTGCGACACGCCGACATGCTCGTCCTGCGGCAAAAAGACGAGCAAGCGCCCGGCCACGCTGATCTGGGTGGAGAGGCGCGCGCCCTTGCTGCCGATCGGGTCCTTGATGACCTGCACCAGCAGGGCCTGGCCTTCAAACACCTGCTTTTCAATCGGCACCTGCGACTCGCTCTTGCGCGCCAGGGCTCCGGCGTCACCGTCCGGGTGGCGCTGCCAGACATCGGCCACATGCAGAAACGCGGCGCGCTCCAGCCCAATGTCGATAAAGGCCGACTGCATGCCCGGCAGCACGCGCGCCACCTTGCCCAGATACACGTTGCCGACCAGGCCGCGCTCGAGCGTGCGCTCGACATGCAGCTCCTGCACCGCGCCGTGTTCGACCACGGCCACGCGCGTCTCCTGGGGCGACCAGTTGATGAGGATGTCTTGTTGCATGGTGGCGGGACTCAATCAGACGGCAAAACCGGCGGCGCGCAGCAGTTGCGCAGTTTCAAACAAAGGCAGCCCCATGATGCCCGAATAGCTGCCGCGCAGCAGAGGAATGAAGGCGCCGGCCCGCCCTTGCACCGCATAGGCG
>JBATPF010000142.1:0-2146 GCA_049291355.1 Giesbergeria sp. | reverse complement strand
GGCGCGGCCAGCTCAGGCCCTTGCGCGGCGGCCGCTGGCTGGGGCCGCGCCATTGGCTTGCGATCCGGGCGGCTCGCCGCGCCACGGAAAACTGAGATGGCGACCTTGTCAAACGTCCCAACTGCTGCCTCTCGCACTGAGCCCGTGGTGCGCATCGAAGGGCTGCAGACCACGTTTGGCAAGGGCTCCGAGGCCTATACCGTGCACCAGGATCTGTCGCTGACCGTGCAGCGCGGCGAAATTCTGGCGCTGGTGGGCGGCTCGGGCACCGGCAAGACGGTGCTGCTGCGCCAGATGCTGGGCCTGCTGCATCCAGCGCGGGGCAGCGTCACGGTGCTGGGCCGTCCGGCGTCTGAAATGGGCGGCGAGGGCGCAGCCAGCCGCGTCGGCATGCTGTTTCAGCACGGCGCGCTTTTTTCTGCCTTCAATGTGCTCGACAACGTGGCGTTTGCGCTGCGCGAGCAGGGCACGCTGCCTGCCGAACTGGTGCGCGACGCCGCAATGGTCAAGCTGCAAATGGTGGGGCTGGAGCCCGAGCACGCGACGCGGATGCCGGCCGATCTGTCGGGCGGCATGATCAAGCGCGTGGCGCTGGCGCGGGCACTCATCATGGATCCGCCGCTGTTGCTGCTCGACGAACCCACAGCGGGCCTGGACCCCTATGGCGCCGACGAATTTTGCGAATTGGTGCGCGAGCTGCACGATGCATTGGGGACCACCATGGTGATGGTCACGCACGACCTCGATACGCTTTTTGCGCTTGCCACGCGCGTGGCCGTGCTGGCCGACCGCAAAGTGATCGTGACCGGAGCGCCGGCCGAGGTGGCGCATTTTCCGCATCCCTTCGTGGAACATTATTTTCTGGGTGAGCGCGGGCGCCGCGCCATGGCGCCGGTGCTAGCCGGCAAGGAGACCTGATGGAAAACAAATCCCACGCGCTCGCCGCCGGGCTGTTCGTGCTGGCGGTGAGCGCCATGGTGGTGGCGCTGGCCATGTGGCTCACCCGCGACAGCGGCAGTTACAAAGCCTATGAACTCACCACGCGCGATGGCGTCAACGGTCTGCAGCCGCAGGCCGCCGTGCGCTACAAGGGCGTGGCGGTGGGCAAAGTCACGCACATCGGCTTTGACCCACAGGTGAGCGGCAACGTGCTGATCCGCATCGCCGTGGACGACGACGCGCCCATCACCCCCACCACCTTTGCCACGCTGGGCTACCAGGGCGTCACGGGCCTGTCGTACATCCTGCTCGACGACGCGGGCAAGGCCCACCCGCCGTTGCCCCCTGGCCCGAGCGGCCTGCCGCGCCTGCCGCTGCACTCCTCGCCCTTTGCCCAGCTCTCCGAGCAAGGCCCGGTGATCCTGGGCCAGGTCCAGGAAGCGAGCAAACGGATCAACCAATTGCTGGCCGACGACAACCAGAAGCGCTTCTCGCAAGCACTGACCCACATCGGCGATGCGGCGGCCAGCCTCGACGTGCTGGCGCGGCGGATCGACCGCAGCGTGACCGAGCGCCTCGACCCCGCCCTGGCCGCATTGCCTGCGCTGGCAAAGGATGCCAGCGGCGCAGTGCAGTCACTGAAGAAGGCGGGCGACCAGGTTTCGGTGATGGCCGATGCCTTCGGCCAGACGGCGCAGCGCCTGAACGCCCCCGGCGGGCCCATCGAGCAGGCCTCGCGCGGCGCACAAACCTTCTCGCAGGCGGCCGACCGACTCAAGGCCAGCACGCTGCCCAGCCTGGAGCGTGCTGCGGACGACACGGGCCGCGCGGCGCGCCAGATCGCCCGCACGGCCGCAGACGTCAGCGCCAACCCCCAGGGTTTCATCTATGGTTCCGGGCCGGCCAGCCCGGGGCCGGGTGAACCGGGTTTTGTAGCCCCTGCCCGCAACCCGAAGTGAGTTCGCCATGAATACTATGAAAAATATAGCTGTCAGCGCTCTTCGCATAAGCGCTGGAGTCCTTTTTTGCTTGAATTTTCTGGCCGCTTGCTCGGCCTTGCCGGCGCCGCCGGTGCACCCCGTGGTGTACGACTTCGGGCCGGACGCCAGCCGTGCGGTGGCGCAAGGCCCGGCAGCTGCACCCCAGCGTGCACCGCTGGTGCTCGCCGATGTGGAGAGCCCCGGCCTGCCGGAGGGCAGCACCGCCC
>JBATPF010000141.1:0-2185 GCA_049291355.1 Giesbergeria sp. | reverse complement strand
ACAACTACAAAGTGGAGAAAAATTGGGCTCTAGCGCTTACTGCATAAGCGCTAGCAGCTATCAAAACAATAGAAAACGCCTAGTGCCCGCCCGACAACGAAGCCGCCACCGCCCGCTTGAACGGCGGAAAGTTCTGCGCCAGGCGCAGGGCCGCGCCGCGCAGCAGACGCGCCGGGCCGGCGTCCGCCGTGTAGAGCTGGGCGACGAAGTTGGTGGCCAGATACAGCGGCAGCGTGGCGCGGCGGTGCCCGCGCTCGTACTGGGCCAGCAGGCGCGGCGCGGCAATGTCGCCGCCCGACGATTGCGCCGTGCGGATCGCCTCGGCCAGCGCCGAAATGCCCAGCAACCCAAAGTTGAAGCCATGGGCGGTGACCGGGTGCATGCCCACCGCAGCGTCGCCCACGCAGGCAAAACGCTCTGCCACCAAACGGTGTGGGCGCACGCCCACCAGCGGATACAGGTGGCGCGTGCTGGCCAGCTCCATCGCGCCCAGGCGCTCGGAAAAACGCGCGGTGAGCGCGCGGCCGAATTCGGGCGCCTCCATGGCTTCCAGGGCTTCGAGCTGGTGGTGCGGCAGCGTCAGCACCACGCAGGAGCGGTGGGCGCCGAAATCGGGCGCGTCGTTCATGGGCAGCAGCGCCAGCGTCTGGCCGTAGCCAAACCATTCCCAGGCCACCTGGTGGTGCGGCTCCTGATGCGTCATGGTGCACAGCAACATCGAGCGGCCAAAGTCGTGCATGTCGGCGCCAATGCCCATGGCGCGCCGGGTGCCCGAAAAACGGCTGTCGGCCGCAATCAACAATCGAGCCGAAAGGGCCTTGCCGCTGGCCAGCCGCACATGCGCGCCTTCAGCGTCGGTGTGGGCATGGGCCACACTCTCGCCGGCCAGCAGGGTGATGTCGCCATTTTTGTCTTGTGCGGCGCGCAGTTCGGCAAAGGCGGCGCGGCGAATCAGGTGGTTGGATACCAGCCAGCCCAGTTCCGAGTGGCGCGAGAGGCTGTGCTCAATGCGCATGGCGTAGGGCGACAGGCCGTCGAGCACCTGGGCGTCGCGCAGAGGCGAGAACGCCGTGGCTTCATAGCCTTCGATGCGTCCCCACAGGCCCAGCACACGCATCTGGTGGGCGGAGCGCTGTGTCAATGCGATCTCGCGGCCGTCGTAGGCCGGGTTTTCCAGTGCGGCCAGCGGCTGCGGGTCCGCGATGCCGATGGTGAGCCCGCAGCCAGAGAGCGCGCGCGCCAGGCAGAGCCCTGCGGGGCCGGCGCCGCTGATGAGAATGTCGTAGTCCATGGGACGCAACCCTAACTTTTAAGTGTTCCGCGCACAATCAACGGGGTCAATGGGGCGAAAGTGCTCCGTCGAGCGTATCGCAAACGCGCGGTTAAGCTCAGGGTTACCCCCACATTCCCGTGTCTGCATTGCGCCAAGTTTCCCCGTCGCCGATTCCCTGGACCGTCTACCTGGCCATGACCCGGCCGGGTTTTCTCGTCATCACCGCCATAGGCTGCGCGCTAGGCATGGCCACGGCCGTGGCCAGCGGCGGCGGGTTTTCGTGGCCGCGTGGCTTGGCCACCTGGGCACTGGCGTTGCTGGCCCATGCCTCTGCCAACATGCAAAACGACTACGCAGATGCGCTCAATGGGGCCGACGCAGCCAACAGCGCCGGCCTGTATCCCTTGACCGGCGGATCGCGCCTGGTGCAGCGCGGCGTGGTGACGGCTGCCGACATGCGCCAGTTTTCGCTGGTGCTGGCCATCGTGGTGGTGCTGGGCGGCATCTGGCTTGCCGTGCACGGCGGTGGCGGTTTGCTGGTGCTTGGCCTGGTGGGCCTGCTGCTGGGTTGGGCCTATTCCTTGCCGCCCTTGGCGCTGATGAAGCGCGGCTGGGGCGAGGTGAGCGTGGCGCTGGCCTGGGCTTTGGTGGTGGTGGGAGCCGACTATGGGCAGCGCGGGCGCTTTTTTCTGGTGCCAGCCGCCGCGGCGCTGGGCTATGGGCTGATGATTGGCAATATCCTGCTCGCCAACGCCTTTCCCGATGCCGCGGCCGACGCGCGCGTGGGCAAGCGCACCCTGGCGGTGCGCCTGGGCTTGCAGCGGTCGGCCTGGCTGTATCTGGCGGTGGCCTTTGCAGCGCAGGCCTGGGTACTTGCGCTGGTGGTTTCGGGGGTGTTGCCCCGGCCCACGC
>JBATPF010000140.1:0-24371 GCA_049291355.1 Giesbergeria sp. | reverse complement strand
GGTTGCGTGATGGATGCAATCCTTACCTTTCCATCAGCGACTCATACAGGTGCAGATTCCATGTCTTTAACTGCTTCCCACGCCAGTGAAAAAGTTCTAAGTGTCGAGGCACTCACGGTCTCATTCGACGGATTCCGAGCCGTAGATTCGCTCAGCCTTTCCGTTGATCGCAATGAGCTGCGCGTGATCATCGGCCCGAATGGGGCAGGCAAGACCACACTTCTCGACATGATTTGTGGAAAAACAAAGCCGACTTCCGGACGCGTTATCTTTAATGGCATTGACATCACTCGCCTAACTGAACATCAGATTGTCCGTTCTGGTGTAGGACGAAAATTCCAGACACCCTCGGTGTACGAGGACCTGACGGTGTTTGAGAACCTTGAGATCTCACTGCCTCGTACACATGGCGTCTTTCAGTCGCTGACGTTTCGGCGCTCCCCCGAGGTTGTGGACCGCATCCACGCAATGGCGGAGCAGATATTTCTCATTGAATGCATACAGGACCGTGCGGGGCAGCTCAGCCACGGGCAAAAGCAGTGGTTGGAAATTGGGATGCTACTGATGCAGGAATCCTCCCTTCTGCTGCTCGACGAACCAGTGGCTGGTATGAGTCCGCGAGAACGCGAGCAGACGGGTGAGTTATTAAGCCGCATCGCAGTGGGAAAGTCCGTGATAGTGATTGAGCACGATATGGACTTTGTACGGCGAATTGCCCACAAGGTGACGGTACTGCATCAGGGGCGCCTCCTGAGTGAAGGCAGCGCGGACGAGGTCAAGCAGGATCCGCGCGTTATCGACGTTTATCTTGGTCATTGAGGAGAGCATTCATGCTGGAAATTTCCCACCTCAATGTCGCATACGGCGAGTCGCAAGTAATCCATGACATTTCGTTCAAGGTAGGCCCGCGCGAATCCGTGGCCATCATGGGGCGCAATGGAATGGGCAAGACCACATTGCTCAAGTCGTTGATCGGCCTGCTGTCGGCGCGCGCAGGCGCGATTCGTCTTGGCGACATAGATCTGGTCGGCCAACCAAGTTACCGCCGAGTGCAACGGGGCTTGGCCTTCGTGCCTCAAGGGCGGATGGTCTTTCCTTTTCTCACGGTCGAGCAGAACATCCTTTGTGGCGCCGAACATTCTGGGTACCGCCAAGTACCCGAATACATCTATCAGTTTTTTCCTGTCCTAAAAGAGATGAAGCACCGCAAGGGCGGCAATCTCTCGGGCGGCCAACAGCAGATGCTGGCCATCGCGCGGGCACTGGTATCTGACCCCAAAGTTCTGATCCTCGATGAACCCACCGAAGGCATCCAGCCTTCGATCATCAAAGAGATTGCCCAAACCCTAAACGTGCTACGTCATGAGCGTGGCTTTGCCGTAGTGGTGTCAGAGCAGGTATTGAGCTTTGCCCTGGATCTAGCAGACCGGTTTCTGGTCATCGATCGGGGGCGGATCGTGCACGAGGAAATGCGTGCTCAGTTGAATCAGGAAAAAGTCAAGTCATTCCTGACCGTTTAACCCCAACCTCTCCAAGGAGATTCTTATGAGACATGGTGACATTTCCAGCAGCAACGACTGCGTCGGCGTTGCAGTCGTGAACTACAAAATGCCGCGCCTGCACACCACAGCAGAGGTCCTTGCGAACGCGCGCGCTATCGGTGAGATGCTCGTTGGTATGAAAAGAGGCCTGCCAGGCATGGACCTCGTCATTTTCCCCGAGTACTCGACACATGGAATCATGTACGACTCAAAAGAGATGTATGAGACTGCATCGACAGTGCCAGGTGCGGAGACTGAGATATTTGCTGAGGCCTGCCGCAAGGCCAATGTTTGGGGCGTGTTCTCACTTACCGGTGAACGCCACGAGGAGCACCCCAACAAGGCGCCCTATAACACCCTCATCCTGATGAACAACAAGGGCGAGATTGTTCAAAAGTATCGGAAGATCATGCCCTGGGTTCCGATCGAGGGCTGGTACCCGGGCGACTGCACCTACGTCTCTGACGGTCCCAAGGGCATGAAGATCAGCTTGATCATCTGCGACGACGGCAACTACCCCGAAATTTGGCGTGACTGCGCAATGCGCGGAGCAGAGCTGATCATCCGCTGCCAAGGCTATATGTACCCGGCCAAGGAGCAGCAGATCATGGTATCCAAGACCATGGCGTTCTTGAACAACACCTACGTAGCCGTGGCCAACGCAGCAGGTTTCGACGGGGTGTACTCGTACTTTGGTCACTCGTCTGTGATTGGATTCGACGGCCGCACGCTGGGTGAATGTGGCGAAGAGGCGATGGGGATCCAGTACGCCGAACTCTCCACGAGCCTGATCCGAGATGCGCGGAAAAATGGTCAGTCGCAGAACCATCTTTTCAAACTCGTGCATCGTGGCTATACCGGTTTGATCAATTCTGGTGACGGTGATAAGGGCGTCGCAGCGTGCCCATACAACTTCTATTCGAATTGGGTGAATGACCCGGAAGGAACGCGAGAAAAGGTGGAGTCGTTCACACGCTCCACCGTGGGTACAGAGGAATGTCCGATTGACGGCATTCCAAACGCGGCCACAAAGCACCGCTGAACCAACGCGCGTCTTCCCTTTTTTCAGGACCCCCACATGTCTTTTCCCTTGGACGATTACCTCATCCGAACTGAACCGTTCTACCAAGCCTCAGGGCCTGAGATCGATTGTTACGAGCGCGCCTATGCGCATCGGATGCCGCTGATGCTGAAGGGACCGACTGGCTGCGGGAAGACGCGCTTCGTGGAATATATGGCCTGGAAGCTCAAACGTCCTTTGGTGACACTTGCCTGCAACGAGGACATGACGGCGTCCGACCTGATTGGACGTTACTTGCTTGACGCCGACGGCACTGCCTGGCACGACGGACCAATGACGCTGGCGGTGCGTCACGGTGCAATCTGCTATCTTGATGAGGTTGTGGAGGCTCGCCAAGACACCACCGTGGTCATTCATCCGCTGACGGACGCACGACGCATGCTGCCGTTGGACAAGAAGGGCGAGGTCGTTCAAGCGCACCCTGACTTCCAGTTGGTGGTGTCTTACAACCCTGGATATCAGAGCAGCAGCAAAGATATGAAGCCGTCTACGCGGCAGCGGTTTGCATCGCTGGAGTTCGACTATCCGTCCGAGGAGAAGGAGGTCGGCATCGTGGCCCATGAGTCGGGCGTTCCCGTGGCCCTCGCGCGGCAGTTAGTGGCTATCGCGCACTGTACCCGTGCCCTGAAGCAAAAGGGGTTAGATGAAGGCGTTTCGACTCGAATGCTCATTTACGCCGGCGTGCTCATCCGCGACGGCATGTCGGCTGTTGAGAGTTCCGAGATGACCATGATCCGTCCTCTCACCGACGATCCCGATATGGCAACTGCCATCCGCAGTTTCGTCCTCGCCCAGTTTGGATGAACGCTATACCCTACATCCGACCCGAGCTGGCTGGTGTCGAGCCCTTGCAGGCGCTATTGCCTGCCCTCGGCCTGCTAGCCTGCGGCTTGAGCGAAGACCAGATAGTGGTGGAGGACAACGACCGCGCCGAACGAGCTCACCGCGCTGTGTTGACGTCGACTCAGCTATTGCTGACGAGTCGGCAGATACTTGCGGGTCAGGAGTCTCCCGAGCGGCTGTACCGCCTGTTTCGTGCTTCGGTTGCCCACGCCGTGGCGCATAGACGCTATTCGCGGCCTGCGTTGACCACCAACGCCCTTAAGCCCTTGGGAGTGGCGGTAGTTTCGGCAATCGAGGATGCTCGTGTCGAGCGCCTCTTGATGCGCCATTACCCTGGGGTTCGTCGCTGGTTCCTTGAGCAAGTGGCTCCACAACCAAATTCAGGTGATTTCAGTTTTGAATCGCTAATGGCGCGAATGGACCGTGCCTTGCTTGACCCAACCTATGAGGACGACAACTATTGGGTAAATAAGGCCAAGCGGCTGTTCGACGAAGCCATGGATGCCCATGGCCTGGAGGCTTATGACGAGTTCCGGGCCGTTGCTTCTATTTTGGCAAACGACCTAGGCCAGATGCGCGTTCGGTTCGACCCTCAGCACTATGTGGTGCCCTCGCGGTACCGGGATGACAACAGTTATCTATGGAACTTTCCTGAGCAGAACCAGGCCCCTGAGGAGGCCATGGCGCTGCCAGAGTCGCTCGCTTCTCGCAAAACCGCAACCAGCAATAGCGCGGGAGACGCACAGCAAGAAGAATGCGAGGAATTAGAGCTTGGCCGCTTTGCATACCCTGAGTGGCACCACCAACTCGACCTCTGGCGCAGCGACTGGTGCACTGTGGTCGAGAAGCTGCCCGGATGGTCGGTCAGCGGCCCTGGCTTGGCGAATGCGTTTGCTTCTCAGTCGCTCAACCCGTTGGCGCTTCGCAGTGTGCTCCGCCTCAGTCGTAGGCACCGTCTACGACGGCAATGGGAAGGCGATGATATTGACCTTAACGCCGCCATTGAAGTCCTCGTGGATCGACGGTTGAGCTTGCAACCTGAAGCTCGGCTGTTCATGCGGCCGGGGCGGGAAACTGGAGCTTCAAGCATCTTGTTGCTACTCGATCTCTCTGAATCGACCAATGAGCAGGCTGGGACATCAGGTCAGACGCTATTGGACATTGAGAAACAAGCCGCCTTTCTGCTCGCTGACGCCACGATGAGCACCGAGGATCGCATCGCCATACATGGCTTTAGCTCCAACACCCGGACTGAAGTCGACTACCACCGAATCCTTGAGTTCGGCTCCCCGCTGCAAGGGCTTGCTAGGGCACGGCTTGCGTCGGTACCAGCCCGTCATTCCACCCGCATCGGCGCTGCACTGCGGCATGCCACGGCGATAATGAAGAGTGAGGCCGGCAACCACCGCGCGATTCTTCTCGTCACCGATGGCGAGCCGGCGGATGTTGATGTCTTCGACCCACTTTACTTGATCGAAGATGCGCGAGTGGCGGTGCATCAAGCCCGGCAAGCTGGTGTGCGCGTCTTCTGTATAGCCGTCGACTCGAACGCGGATGACTATGTCCGTCGAATATTTGGATGGCGAGACTACTGTATCACCGAGAATGCATCAGCTCTCCCCGCGCACTTGCAGCGCGCCTATGGGAGACTGATCAGCAATTGATGGGTCAAAGGACACAGCCTGGTGATGCTTGCTATTCAGCGCAGCTAATCAGGAAAATGTGCATCAAATTTTTGCCGCAAATGCGGAGCCAAACTGACGGAAAGTGAGAAAAGACCCAAATGACTAACAAAGACCCGGTTCGCGTCGGCATATTGTTTTCCGCGACCGGTGTGACGTCCACAATTGGAATGTCACAACTTCATGGTGCCCTTCTTGCAGTCGACGAGATAAATGATGCGGGAGGCATAGATGGTCGGGAACTGCAACCGGTACATTATGACCCAAAATCCAACCCTTCCCTCTATGCCGAGCTGACCGAGCGCCTAATACATCGCGACGGTGTGAATGTCATATTTGGCTGCTACATGTCCAGCAGTCGAAAGGCTGTGATCCCTATCATCGAAAAATGGAACAAACTGCTGTTCTACCCAACGTTGTACGAGGGATTTGAATACTCCAGCAACGTAATTTATACCGGTGCCGCTCCGAATCAGAACAGCGTACAGTTGGCCGAGTTCATCACCTCGAATTTCGGTCCTCGCGCATACCTTATCGGCTCTGATTACATCTACCCTTATGAGTCAAACCGTATCATGGGTGAACTGGTGCTGCAGCGTCAGGGCAGTGAAAAATTGGCTGAACGCTATGTGCCGCTGGATGCGAAAGAGCGAGATTTTGCCGAGATAATGGCAGACATTCATAATAAGCGACCGGATTTCATCTTCTCTACAGTGGTTGGGGATTCTACCGCAGCCCTATATCGGGCTTATGCTGACGCTGGCTTTGACCCAAAGACTATGCCTATTTCCAGCCTAACAACCTCAGAGGCTGAAATTTCACAAATGGAGCGGGGGCTAGCAACAGGTCACTACACCTCCGCACCGTATTTCCAGTCAATCGAGTCCGAGGCCAACCGGCGTTGCCTGTCCAATTTACGTCGACGATTTGGAGACTCTAGCGTCCCCAACTTATGCTGGGAAGCTTCATACTTCCAGATGCATATTTTTGCAAACGCCATGCGACAGGCGGGGGAAGAAGAGATTTCTGTATTAATGCCGTATATCCTCGGTAGCGAGTTTGATGCGCCCCAAGGAAGGGTAAAGATTGATCCAATGAGCCACCACACGTATCTCTATCCACGGATTGGGCGAGTGAATGCTGATGGGCAGTTTACTATCGTACGTCAAGCTCGCCGGTCGGTATGTCCTGATCCGTATCTCGTTACCCATTCGCTTGGTGACTGGGCCGCCAAACTTGACACACTGGCGGACTGATGAGCGATCGAGCGCAACGCAACTCTGCCCTCCGGGCAACCCCGCAGCAGTTAAAAGAGTTGCGAACGTTGAATGTTGCAGTAATCCATCCGGACGATGCCGATGGCCGCCAGCTAACGCAGCAACTTCAACGTATCGGTTGTAGGGTTCAGGCCTTTTGGCCGCCAGTTGAGGCGATATCTAAAGATGTTGATGTGGCTTTTGTCGCTGTTCGACCCGATGTATTGGGTCACAACATGGAATGGGCTCATTGTGAAGATGCCCCAACCGTAATTGCAGTTGTGAATTACGAAAACCCTACTATCGTTGAGTTTGTCCTGGGCTTGGGCGCAAAGGCCGTGCTACCGTCTCCAGTCCGCTCATTCGGCTTACTCTCCACCTTGGTGTTGGCGCGTGAGTCCCACAAGGAAAATAGATCTTTGCATAGACGTTTGCGCAAGGTGGAGGTCAAGTTGCTGGGCGTCCGACATATCACAGACGCCAAAGCAATATTAATGAAGGCACACAATTTGTCAGAAGCTGAAGCGTATGAGCTCATTCGCGAACGGGCGATGAGCACCCGAAGTACCTCGGAGGAGGTTGCCAAAGCTATCGTCGAGGCGCACGAACTGCTGTCGATAGGTGGTCAGCGCTAAGCGGTCGGTGCGGCCGGCACCGATGAAAGACGCACTGTCCTGCCATTCAATGGTTCGGCGGCGTCCAGCGGGGAACGCCGCACTGGCGCAATCGCCCGGCGTGGCCGACAGCACTGCCGCTCCGGCGCCGTCACCAAATAGGCAGGCGCTGATCAGAACCCCCGGATCGTTGTCGAGGTACATCGCAGCGCTGCTGACCTCGACGCACACCGAAAGCACGTTTTGGCTGGCGCCAGAGCCAATCAAGGAGCGCCCCAATTGCAAGTTCGGCAGCGCCGCGGCGCAGCCCTGCCCCACCAGATCAAACGCCTGAATGTCGCGCCGCAATCCAAGCCGCTCCACCACATAACCGGAAAGTCCAGGGCACAAGTAACCGGTGCAGGTGCTGACCACCACGGCATCGATGTCGCTCGCAGCCAGGCCTGCGGCGTCCAGAGCGCGCCGCGCTGCATCGGCCGCCAGCGCAGGCGCATGTTCGCCAAAACGCCGCGAAAGCGTGTCTGGATCGATCGTAAAAACGTCTTGGAGCGACTCCACTGCCAAGTGGCGCTCATCAATGCCGTTGTCGCGCCTGAGCACGGTGTTGGCGATAAAACGAGCGCGCGCATTGAGCTTGCCAAACCATTCGGATTTCTCAAATTCCGCCAGGCATTCGTCCTTGCGGTAGCGCCACGCGGGCGTGGCAGTGCCGATGCCGCGCAGGTACATCGCAGGTGCTGCGTATTGAGCGTCTGCTGTCATCGCAAGCACCATGGCAAAGTTTTGGTGGGGCCCGGATGGGGCTGCGCATCGTTCGTGGCGTTCTCCTTTGGTTGGACCCAGGCAATTTTTTGCACTCCAGCGCCGTGGAGTCTGACAGCCATTTCCTTGTTACTTACGAGCGCACAATTCCGTCGTCGTCTGCGCTGCGGATCTCGGCCTCGGTGGGCAGACGGTCCCGGGGGGTGGCGGGCTCTGGCTCGGTAGCTTGGCCTGCTGCCTCGCCGCCGAGAACCCCGGCGATGGCGCCTGCCGTGCCTCCCACCAAAACGCCAATCGGCCCGCCAATGGCCGCGCCAGCGGCCGCGCCCGCAACCAAGCCTGCCACCGCTCCACCGCCGACATAGACAGACTTGGCCTCGCGCTCGGATTCGTCATGGGTGAGCCCCACTTGCGCTGCGGAATCGGGATCTTGAGACGGTACTCCGTGGCCCGGCACCGCCTGCTCTGCCAAATCGGGATTGCGCGGGGCTGCGGCATCCGGGGTGCCATACGGGGGTTGCATCGGTGTATTCATCTCATCTCCTTGGGTCATGGGCGAGCAATCAGTGTCGCTATTCCTCCTTTGTAGGCGCTACGCGACGCCAAGCTCGCGGTCCAATGCAACCTGGGCCTGTCGGACAAAATCGCTGGTTTTCGAGAAATCGATTTGCGGCGGACCTTGACAGGGCGCGCGCGAAGTGAAAAAGCGAATTTCGCCAGTCAACGGTTACGCCTGCTGACGCTCCATGCCGGTCGCGCGCGCTATCGTTCAGGTTTTCCAGCAAAGGAGCCTCCCGCATGCACCCCCGCCTGATTCCCACCCTGGCCGCTGCCGCCCTGGTGGCCGCCTGCGCCAGCCCGCCCCCGCCTGCGCCCATCGACGTGCGTCCCAACATCCCACCGGCCGGCGGGCGCTGTGACGCTGGCCCGGCGCAATCGGCCATCGGCCAGAACAGCACCGCACGCAATGTGGAAGCGGCGCGCGTCGCCGCAGGGGCGCGCATGGCGCGCACCATCCGGCCTGGACAGATGGTGACCAAGGAATACGACTTCGAGCGCCTGAATCTGGACGTGGACGCCAGCGGGCGCATCGTCGCGGCGCGCTGCGGATAAAGCGCCGGCCGGGTCAGCCGGGCAGGAACAATTCTTGCAGGTTGCTCAGGAAGTCAAAACCCCGCTCCGTAGGCCGCACCTGCGCCATATCGCGCGCAACCAAGCCCTGGGCTTCGGCTTTGTCCAGTGCCGGAGCGATGGAGGCGACGCTCTGGCCGGTGCGTTCGACGAAGTCTTGCAGCGCAAAACCACCGCGCAGCCGCAAGGCGTTGAGCATGAACTCGAACGCCAGGTCGGTGCGGCGCACGTCGGTATCCTGCGCAACCGCGTTCCCGGACAGCGCGCGCTCCATGTACAGCGCGGGGTCCCGAAACCGCGTCTGCCGCACCACACGGTGGGCAAAGCTGAGTTTGCTGTGCGCACCGGCGCCTATGCCCAGGTAGTCGCCAAACTGCCAGTAGTTGAGGTTGTGCGCGCATTCGTGGCTGGCTCGCGCATAGGCGGACACCTCATAGCGCTGCAGACCCACAGCCGCAGTGCGTTCGGTGATGCGGTCGAGCATGGCGTAGGCCAGATCGTCCTCGGGCACCACGGGCGGATATTTGGCAAAGACGGTGTTGGGCTCGATGGTGAGGTGGTAGATCGAAAGGTGCGGCGGCGCAAGTGCCAGCGCGATATCCAGATCGGCGTCGAGCGCCGCCATCTCTTGCCCCGGCAGGGCGTACATCAGGTCGAGGTTGAAGGTGTCGAAAGCCTGCGCCGCCTCTTCTACGGCGGCACGGGCCTGGGCTCCGTCGTGCACACGGCCCAGCGCCACCAGATGGGTGTCATTGAAGCTTTGCACCCCCACCGACAAACGCGTCACGCCCGCTGCGCGGTAGGCGCGAAAACGGTGTTTTTCGAAGGTGCCGGGGTTGGCTTCCAAGGTGATTTCGGCGCCCGCCGCCAGCGGCAGCAAGGCGCGGATATCGCCCAGCAACTGGTCGATGGATGCCGGCGAAAACAGGCTGGGCGTGCCGCCGCCGATAAACACCGTCTGCACCGGCCGACCCCAGATGAGCGGCAGCGCAGCTTCCAGGTCGGCGCGCAAGGCGCCCAGGTAACGCGCCTCGGGCAAGGCGCCTGCGCCGGGTGCTGCGTGCGAGTTGAAGTCGCAGTACGGGCATTTCTTCAGGCACCAGGGCAGATGCACGTACAGCGAGAGCGGCGGCAGCGCCCGCAGTTGCAGCAGCCCCGGGCGCATGTAGTGCTGGATGTCGCGCTGCGGCGCTGGCGCAGCCTCGTCGGCAGGAAGGATGGGAATGGTCATGTTGTGGAGACGCTCAGTGGCTCAAACAGGTGTTCGTCCCATCCAGTTGGCGCGCATCAGCGCCAGCATGGCCTGCGCGGCGCGGCCACGGTGGCTGAGGCTGTTCTTGACCGCCGGATCGAGCTCGGCAAACGTCCTGCCCAGTTCGGGAATGACCATTACCGGATCGAAACCAAAACCGTGGCTACCGCGCGGCGTGCGTGCAATATCACCGACGACGCGGCCCACCGCGATCAAAGGCTCTGGGTCTTGCGGGCTGCGCAGCGCCACCAGCGTGCTGACCAGCGCGGCGCGGCGATTGTCCAGGCCCGCCATTTGCTCCAGCAAGGCGCGGACATTGTTGTCGTCGCCCTTGGGGTAACCGAATTGCGTGGCGTAGTGCGCCGTGTCAACGCCGGGCAGGCCGCCAAACGCGTCCACGCACAGGCCAGCATCGTCGGCCACGGCCGGCAGACCGGTGTGCTGCGAGGCAAAGCGTGCTTTGGCCAGCGCGTTTTCTACGAAAGTGCGGTGCGGCTCTTCGGCTTCGCCCACGCCCAGGTCGGCCTGGCGCACCAGCTCCACGCCCAGCGGCGCGAACAGGCTTTGCAGCTCGGCGAGCTTGCCCAGGTTGTTCGACGCGAGCACGATTTTCATGGTCAAATTTGCCTCCAGCGCTTATCTGGTAAGCGCAAACAGCTATTTTTTCAGGAGCGATTCACGCTGCAGCAGCACCAGCTCGGCGATACCTTGCTGTGCCAGGTCGAGCAGCGCATTCATTTCGTCGCGACTGAATGCAGCGCCTTCGGCCGTGCCCTGCACTTCCACGAGGTGTCCGGCACCGGTCATGACCACGTTCATGTCGGTGTCGCAGGCGGAGTCCTCGGGGTAGTCCAGGTCGAGCAGAGGCACGCCACCGATCAACCCCACGGAGACGGCCGCCACGGCATCGCGAATGGGTGAGCGCGCCAGCAGGCCGCGCGCCATGAGCGAAGCCACGGCGTCCTGCGCGGCCACCCACGCGCCGGTAATGGCGGCAGTGCGCGTTCCGCCGTCGGCCTGCAGCACGTCACAATCGAGCACGATACTGCGCTCTCCCAGGGCCTCCAGATCAAACACCGCGCGCAGCGACCGCCCAATGAGGCGCTGGATCTCCTGGGTGCGCCCGCTTTGCTTGCCTTTGGCGGCTTCACGGTCGCTGCGCTTGTGGGTGGCGCGCGGCAGCATGCCGTATTCCGCCGTGACCCAACCTTTCCCGCTGCCGCGCTGGTGCGGGGGCACTTTTTCTTCGACCGACGCGGTGCACAGTACACGCGTATTGCCAAACTCGATCAGCACCGCACCTTCGGCGTGCATGGTGAACTGGCGCGTGATGCGCACCGGGCGAAGCGCATGGCTGGCGCGGCCACCAGAGCGGGAAACTGGGTTCATGGGGGACAGGATTCTTCTGAAAAAATGAAAGCGCCGGCCTATGCGGCGCGAGCAAACGTGCGCAGAGGTCTGCGCGCCGCGTTGTCAGCGTCTGCGCTCGGCTGAGCGCCGAATGGCCTCGTTGATCTCGGCAATCGAGCGCTCAATGGCGGCATCGTCCAGGTCGTCCACCAGTCCATCGAGCGGCCCGGCCTGGATGGTGGAAGCAAATACGTCGTCGCTGATGCTGTCGGTGGACACGCCCTGGGTCGACTCGAAACTGTCAGGCGTCTCCCATTCCAGCGCCACAACCGTAACGTTGTCGCTGCTGTCGCCCGCCTTGCGCAGCGCGGTCTCGACCAGTTCCGGAACCGACTGCGACACCACGTTGCGCCCCAGTTCGGCAGCGATCTCCTCGTCGCTCAGCGTGCCCCAGAGACCATCCGAGCAGAGCAAGATTCGGTCCCCTTGCTCCAGGGGCACCGGGCCAGTGGTGTCGTAAATAGGCTTGGTTGGCGAGCCCAGGCAGGTGAACAGCACATTGCGGTTGATGTGCTCAAGCCCTGGCGGCATGTTGTGCAGTTCAAGGTAGGAGTGGTCGCGCGTGCGCGTCAGCAACGCGCCGCCGCGCACCATGTACAGGCGCGAATCGCCGCAGTGCACCCAGCTCGCGCAGCCGTTTTGAAGCACGGCCACCACCAGGGTGGTGCGCGGCGAATCGATCATGCCCTTGTCGCTCGCGTAGCGCAGGATCTGGTGGTGCGCCGCCAACAGTGCGTTCGACAAAAATTCAGGCACGTCCGGCAGCTGCGGTTTGGCTTGGCGCTGGTACATGGCGGCCACGGTCTGCAGCGCAATCTGCGCCGCCACTTCGCCCTCAGGGTGGCCACCCATGCCGTCGGCGAGCACAAAAAGGCCCGATTCGCGCGTGTAGCAGTACCCCATTCGGTCTTCGTTGTTCTCACGTCCACCGCGTCGACTGATCTGGAAAATGGAAAACTTCATTTGGCCTTCACTCCGGCTGCTGCTGCATCGCCTGGCTTGGTCACGCTCTTGCGCGTTTCTGCAACCAGGGTATCGAGCTGCAGGCGCATTTTTTCGGTCACTGTGAGCTTGGTGTAACGGCGCTCGCCCTCGCGCGAGAGTTCCTTTTGCAGCGCAAACACCGATTGCGGCCGCGAGAGTGGGTCGAGCGCCATGCACCACTCGACCACCTCGATGAGGTTGTCGGAATACACGCCGCGCAGCTTGGCCAGCGAGAGCGAAAGGCGATCCTTGTCCTGGCGCTGGGGGGCCTCATTGGGCGGAAATCCCTGCATGCAGGCGTAGATGCAGGCACCAAGGGCGTAAATATCGGTCCAGGGGCCCATGGACGAATCGCGCCGGTACATTTCGGGCGCGGCAAAGCCCGGCGTGTACATGGGGCGAATGAAGTTGCCCTCTTTGGACAGCACTTCACGCGCCGCGCCAAAATCGATCATCACGGCCTTGTTGTCGTCGGTGATGAAGATGTTGGCCGGCTTGATGTCCAGGTGCAGCATCTTGTGCTGGTGCACGATGCGCATGCCGCGCAGCACTTCGTCAAACAGACTGCGGATGGTGGATTCGCGAAACACCTTTTGCTGCTTGAGATCGCGCGCGGTGATGATGAAGTCCTGCAGGGTGGCGCCCTCCAGGTAGTTCATCACCATGTAGACGGTTTCGTTTTCACGGAAGAAGTTGAGCACGCTGACCACCGAAGCGTGCGATATCTGCGCCAAGGCGCGGCCTTCTTCAAAAAAGCTCTTGAGGCCCAAACGGTAGAGAGAAAGTTTTTCTGGCTGCACCTTGGGCAGAAGTTCGCCGGGAGTGCGGGTGGCCAGAGACGAAGGCAGGTACTCTTTGACGGCCACCTGCTGGCCATCCGGGTCCATGCACAGATAGACGACACCAAAGCCGCCGGACGACACCCGCCGTACCACGCGGTAGCCGCCAATGACGGTGTCGGGAGGCAGCGGTGCCGGCTTGATTTTGGACATATTCTGCGCGTGTGTTTCGATGGCGGACGAGAACCCGGATAATCGCCGGTTCGCTAGCAAACAAGAAAAGTCCCATGGCAGTTTACAGCATGACCGGCTACGCCAGCGCCCAAACTGGCGCGCCCTCTGCAAGTGCGGAAGGCGAGCCTCGCGCGCAGCCAGTGCGCCGCTTGGGCATGGAGATTCGTTCGGTCAACAGCCGCTTTCTCGACCTGTCGTTTCGTTTGCCTGACGAGCTGCGCAGTTTCGAGCCCGCGTTGCGCGCCCTCGTCACCGCAAAAGTCAAACGCGGCAAGATCGAGGTACGTGCCGCGCTTGAAAGCCTGGACAACAATGCCCTGCCCGACCCGCCCACGCGCGTCCTGCAGCGACTCTCGTCCATGCAGGACTCCGTGCAGTCCTGGTTGCCTGACGCGCAGCCGCTTTCCGTAGCCGAGGTCTTGCGCCTTTGCACCAATACAGCGCCAGCGTTTGACGCCAGCGTTGAGAACATCACACAACTCGCGCAAAACGTGCTCACTGCCCTTTTGGAAGCCCGTGCCCAAGAGGGAGAGCGCCTGACGGCCATGCTGCGCGGCCACCTCAAGCAATTGCGTGCACTGACGGAGCAGGCCACCCCGCTCGTGCCACAGCTGGTGGAACAGCAGCGCCAGCGTTTCATGGATCGCTGGAAGGAGGCCATGGGCCTGGCCGAGGGAAGCGCCACCCCCGAGGCCGCGCAAGACCGGGCGCTGTCCGAAGCTACCGCCTTCGCGATCCGAATTGACGTGGCTGAAGAAGTAACGCGGCTCGACTCCCACGTCACCGAGATCGAGCGGCTGCTGAGCAAGGGTGGCGAAGTAGGCAAGCGGCTGGACTTCCTGATCCAGGAACTGCACCGCGAAGCCAACACGCTGGGGTCCAAATCGTCGGCCCTGGAACTCACACGCATCAGCGTGGATATGAAAGTCCTGATCGAGCAGATGCGCGAACAGGTACAAAACCTAGAGTGAGACGCCCGCTGCGGCCCAATCGATCATGACAGCAAGCAAGGAATATCCCGGCAATCTCTTCGTCGTTGCCGCTCCCAGTGGCGCCGGCAAGTCAAGCCTTGTCAAGGCGCTGCTGGAACTCGATTCGCACGTCCATCCGTCGATCTCCCACACGACGCGCGCACCGCGTGGGCAGGAAAAGCATGGACGTGAATACTTTTTCGCCTCGGAGTCCGAATTTGACGCCATGGTGGCCAGTGACGCGTTCGTGGAATGGGCACTGGTCCATGGCAACCGCTACGGCACCTCCAAGAAGTCCATCGAGGAGCGGATCGCGCAGGGGAACGACGTCATTCTGGAGATTGACTTTCAAGGTGCGCTGCAGATCAAGCAGGCCTTTGGCAACGCGGTGCTCGTCTTCGTCCTGCCCCCGAGTTGGGACGAATTGCGCTCGCGTCTGGAGCGCCGGGGCGAGGATTCGTCGGAAGTCATACAAATGCGACTGAGCAACGCCAAGGCGGAGATGGCGCAGGTGCACAAATTCGACTTCGTTATAATCAATGAATTATTTGAGCGCGCGCTTTTTGACCTCAAGGCAATTGCACACGCCCAGCGACTCAAATACGCGGCGCAACGCCGCGCACGTTCAGAGACGTTCGAATTGCTGAACATTCCTTGACCCTTTCGGAGAATCCATGGCCCGCATCACCGTCGAAGACTGCCTCGAGCAGATCCCCAACCGTTTTCAGCTCGTTCTCGCTGCCACCTACCGTGCGCGCATGCTGAGCCAGGGCCATACGCCACGCATCGAAAGCCGCAACAAGCCCGGCGTCACGGCCCTGCGCGAGATTGCGGCCGGCAAAGTGGGTATCGAGATGCTCAAGAAGGTTCCCGGCTGATCCGCAGCCCGAGCGGAAAACAAGCACCGCCAGTCGGTGCTTTTTTCATGCTGCTCCAGTTGTGCAATCTCGCGCGCTACATTTAAGGGATGAACGCGGAGTCGAATGCAGCCCCTGTGGCTGAAGGCCAAACACTGGAGCGCACGCTGCCTGTGAGCAATGCCGTGGCCGCCGCCAACGCAGCAGCCGCAAGTTTCGCCGCGCTCACCGACAGCCTGGACTATCTGGAGCCCGCGCAGGTGGAGCTGGTGCGGCAGGCATATCGCTATGCCGACGAAGCCCACCTCGGGCAATTGCGCAACAGCGGTGAGCCCTACATCACGCACCCGATTGCTGTGGCTGCGCAATGCGCCGAATGGAAGCTCGACGCTCAGGCGCTGATGGCAGCGCTGTTGCACGACGCCATGGAAGACTGCGGCGTCACCAAATCAGACCTGATTGAGCGCTTTGGCGCCAGCGTGGCTGAGCTCGTGGACGGCCTGACCAAGCTCGACAAACTGCAGTTCGACACACGCGAAGAAAATCAGGCCGAATCGTTTCGCAAAATGCTGCTCGCCATGGCGCGCGATGTCCGTGTCATCCTCATCAAGCTGGCAGACCGCACCCACAACATGCGCACCATGGGCGACATGCCGCGCGCCAAATGGGGACGCATTGCCTCGGAAACGCTGGAAATCTACGCCCCCATCGCCCACCGCCTGGGGCTTAACCAAACCTATCGCGAGCTGCAGGACTTGTCCTTTCGCTACCTGCATCCCTGGCGCTACAGCACATTGTCCAAGGCGGTAGGAAAGGCGCGCAATCGTCGGCGTGACCTGGTGCAAAAAGTGCAGTCCGATGTAGTTGCGGCCTTCGCGCGAGTGGGGCTGCAGGCGCGATTGGCCGGTAGAGAGAAAACGCTCTATGCGATTTACCAGAAGATGGAACAAAAGCACCTGAGTTTTGCGCAGGTGACGGACATCTATGGCTTTCGCGTCATCGTGGGGAGCGTCACTGCGTGCTATACCGCGCTCGGCATCCTGCACCAGATGTACAAGCCCGTGCCAGGCAAGTTCAAGGACCATATCGCGATTGCCAAGGTGAACGGCTACCAATCGCTGCACACCACATTGGTGGGCCCTTCCAGCGTAAATATCGAATTTCAGATGCGCACCGAAGAAATGCATCTGGTGGCCGAAGCTGGCGTGGCCGCGCATTGGCTCTACAAGCAGCAAGATGCCGACGGAGCCGCCGCCGAGCGCCTGGGAACCAAATGGCTGCAGTCTTTGCTGGACATCCAGAACGAAACGCGCGACGCCGCCGAGTTCTGGGACCATGTCAAGGTGGATCTTTTCCCCGACGCGGTCTATGTCTTCACGCCCAAAGGCCAGATTCTTGCACTGCCACGCGGCGCCACGGTCATCGACTTCGCCTATGCCATTCACAGCGACGTCGGTGACCACACGGCGGCGGCCAAGCTCAACAACGAGCAAGTGCCACTGCGCACCGAGATACACAACGGCGACATCGTTGAAATCATCACCAATCCCACCACTACGCCCAATCCGGCCTGGCTGGGCTTTGTGCGGACGGGCAGGGCACGTTCACGGATTCGAAGCCACCTCAAGCTGCTCAATCAGGTGGATTCCGAAGCGCTTGGAGAAAAGCTGCTAACCCAGGCCTTGCGCGCGGAAGGTCTGGAGCAGCTCCCGCCGAGTTCGGAAGAAATGCAGCCGCTGTGGGACAAGCTTCTGCGCTTCACTGGGAGCCGCGACCGCAGCGATCTGATGGTCGACATCGGCCTGGGCAAGCGCATCGCCACCATCGTCGCCAAACGCTTGCTGGTGCTGATGGCTGAGCATGGCTACCGCCCCGATGCGCTGCTTCTTACGCGCGAGCGCTTTACTTCACACGAGACCATCTCGCAGGGAGGTGTCTCGCTCGACGGCAGCGAGAACGCATCGGTGAAATACGCACCCTGCTGTCGGCCTGTACCGGGCGACCGGATCGTGGGCTATCTGGGCCGGGGCGAGGGACTCGTGGTGCACGTGGCCTGGTGTGCCGTCGCCCAGCGGCTGCAAGCCAAGGACAGCGAGCGCTTCATCTCCGTAGATTGGAGCGACGAACCCACGCGCATGTTCGAAACCGGGGTCACAGTCACGGTAAACAACGGCAAGGGCCTTCTCGCGCGCATTGCAGCGGAACTGGCGAGCGTCGAGGCGGATATCACCCACATCGACATGGACGACGAAGTGGCACTCGATACCTTGAATCTGCGCCTAGTGATCGGCGTGCGCGACACCGCGCATCTCGAGGCGGCATTGCGCAGCCTGCGGCGCATACCCGCAGTGTTGCGCGCTGTACGGTCACTGCCGACCCAGTAGTGGCGGCAGACCGGTTAGGGATGTCCATGGAAGGACATCTCAGGTCACCCGTTCCTGCTTTGGCCGATCCGGATAGCTCACCGAAAGAATCTCAAGCAAACGCATACCCGAGGGCGTCTCCAGCCGCACCTCATCCCCTCTGCGCGCCTTCAGAAGTGCTCGCGCTACCGGGGAAATCCAGCTGATCTCTCCCTGCCCGCTGTCGGCCTCGTCGATACCCTTGATCGTGACCTGGGTCTCTTGGGCCTGTTCGTCCGTGTACCGCACGGTGGCGCCGAAGAAGACCTGATCGCTGCCCGCGTGGACGCTGGGATCGACGATCTCAGCCGTTTCCAGCCGAGATGTCAGAAAACGAATCCGTCGATCAATTTCGCGCAGGCGCTTCTTGCCGTAAATGTAGTCGCCGTTTTCCGATCGATCGCCGTTGCGCGCAGCCCAATGCACCGCTTCCACCACTTGCGGGCGCTCTTCGTCAATGAGCTTGAGCAGCTCGTCGCGCAGATTCGCATAGCCTCCAGGTGTCATGTAATTGCGCACTGCGCCAAGTGGTGGCAGAGGAGGCAGGGAATCCGGAGATTCTTCGTCAGTTTCCCGTGTGAACGCTTTGCTCATGCGATATTCCCTTATCAGTCGACGCTGCCCCAGGCAAAGCACCCAGGGACGTGACGACTCCGGGACCACCACTTTCCGGCATCGCCAACATCCATGCCCGATGCCTAGCATTGTGCAGTGGACGCAGAGGAGTCAAGAGATAGATGCGGGAAAGGAAAAAGCCCTGATACCTTACAGTATCAGGGCTTACCTTTTTGGTGCGGCTGGCAGGAATTGAACCCACGACCCCTTGGTTCGTAGCCAAGTACTCTATCCAACTGAGCTACAGCCGCCAAGTCTCAAATTATAGCGTGATTTTTCTAACTCTCACACCAAGTGGCAAGAGACACCATGCTCTTTTTCTTCTCATCACCCTCGCAGGCAAATGGTGCCGATTGTCGGGATTGAACTGACGACCTACCGCTTACAAGGCGGTTGCTCTACCACTGAGCTAAATCGGCGAACCTGAGATTCTAAGCTTGGATTTCGGATCTCTCAGCGTTCGAACTCATTTGACGCGCTTTAACGAAGGCCGACGCTGCGTGCCGGCCCCGCCTTCGGGTGACCGTGGCTCGTCGGGGGACTCTGACTTGTTGGCGCTTGCCGCTTCAGGCACCAGCTGCACCACGGGCTTGGCGTCCGAGGGTGTCGCGGCCTGGGTCGGCAGCTCACTGCCCTCCTCCGCAGTGCCTAGCAAAAAATCCGTCGGCGGCGGAAACGCCATGCCCTGCCCGTTCTCGCGTGCGTAGATGGCGATCACGCGACCCACGGGGACCAGAATGTCGCGCGGCTGACCACCAAAACGCGCCTTGAACTCGATGAAATCATTGCCCAACTGCAGTCCGCTCGTGGCATCCATCGCCACGTTAAGGATAATTTCACCGTTGTTCACGTACTCCAGTGGAACGCGAACCGATTCGTCAACCTTCACGGCAATATGCGGCGTAAAGCCGTTGTCGCTGCACCATTCGTGCAGCGCCCGGATCAAGTAGGGCCGGGTCGAAGTGGATTCCTGAGAGTTCATGGCGGGGTCCAGGGGGTCACACGCGCAAGCACTTACTTGCGCATGACCTTTTCAGACGGTGTGAGTGCTTCGATGTACGCCGGCCGCGAAAAGATACGCTCGGCATACTTCAGCAGGGGTGCAGCGTTCTTGCTCAGATCGATCCCGTAGTAGTCCAGGCGCCAGAGCAAGGGTGCGATGGCGACGTCGAGCATCGAAAAATTCTCACCCAACATGTACTTGTTCTTCAAGAACACTGGTGCGAGCTGGGTCAGGCGGTCGCGAATATGCGCGCGCGCCTTCTCCAAAGCCTTCTCGTTGCCCTTGCTTGCGCGTGACTCAAGGCTATTGACGTGAACGAAGAGCTCTTTCTCGAAGTTCAGCAAAAACAGCCGCACACGGGCCCGGTCCACCGGATCGCCCGGCATCAGCTGGGGATGCGGGAAGCGCTCGTCAATGTATTCATTGATGATGTTCGACTCGTAGAGAATCAGGTCGCGCTCGACCAGGATGGGCACCTGACCGTAGGGATTCATCACCGCGATGTCTTCTGGCTTGTTGTAAAGATCCACGTCGCGGATCTCGAAATCCATGCCTTTTTCGAAAAGAACAAACCGGCAACGGTGGGAAAAAGGACAGGTCGTACCGGAATAAAGCACCATCATGAAGCGAATCTCCTAAAAACCAAAAGAGTGGAACGCCGAAGGCGTCCACTCTCAGAAAAACGCCGCATCGCTCGATGCGGCATGGCAAAACTCTGGACTACTTGACGTCTTTCCAGAATGCCCCATTGAGCTTCCAGGCAAGCACCGTGGTGAAGGCCAGGAAAATCAAAACCCACACGCCGATCCGCACGCGGGTTTTTTGTATCGGCTCGCCCATCCATTGCAAATAGCCAACGAGATCACCGATCGCTTCGTCGTACTGTGCGGGCGTCATGCTGCCAGCAGCCTTCTGCTCCCAGCCCTTCAAGACGTGCACCTTTTGTCCATGGCTCTCGTGCTCTTCAAAGAGCGGACGGTGGTCGCCCTGCAACTGCCACAGCGGATTGGGCATGCCCACGTTCGGGAACACGATGTTGTTCCAGCCCGTGGCCTTGGTCTCATCGCGATAGAAGGAACGCAGGAAGGTGTAGAGGTAATCCGCACCCGTGCCGCCGAGTCCTGCGCGCGAGCGCGCGATGACCGTGAGATCGGGCGGATTGGCACCAAACCACTCTTTGGCCTGGTGCGGGTCGATGGTGGCCTTCATGGTCTCACCGATTTTCTCGGTGGTGAACAAAAGGTTGTCCTTGATCTGCTGCGGCGTCAGGCCGATGTCGGTCAAGCGGTTGTAGCGCATGAACGCGGCGGAATGGCAGCCGACGCAGTAATTGACAAACAGCTTGGCTCCGTTTTGCAGCGCAGGCAGGTCGTTGGTGCGATTGGGCGCTTTGTCCAGGGCAAGCGAGCCAGAAGCATGCGCAGCACCCGCAATGAGACCCATCGCCGCGATGAACGAGAGAACGATTTTTTTCATGATCTGCATCTCCTGGCTCAATGCGCAGCAAAGGTCACACGGTCAGGCACCGGCTTGGGCTCACCCAACTGGCTCCACCAGGGCATCAGCAGGAAGAACCCAAAATAGAACAGGGTGCCGATCTGCGACAAGCGTTCACCCAATGGCGACACCGGTTGAACGCCCAAATAAGCGAGCATGAAGAAGTTGATGACGAACACCCCATAGACATACTTGTGCCAGCTTGGGCGATAGCGGATGGATTTAACCGGGCTGCAATCGAGCCAGGGCAGGAAGAACAGGATGATGACTGCGCCGCCCATGATCACCACGCCCCAGAACTTCGCGTCGATATTGAGCATCAGCAGGATGCCAACGGCAGCGACTGCGGCAATGATGCCCTTGAAAATCACCGGCATACGACCCTTGATCACGCCAAATCCTGCACCGAGCACCACACAGGCGATCAGCACATACACCATTTCACTGGTGATGGCGCGCAGCATGGAATAGTACGGTGTGAAGTACCAAACCGGGGCAATATGAAGGGGCGTCTGCAGCGGGTCGGCCGGAATAAAGTTGTTGTACTCCAGGAAATATCCGCCAGCTTCCGGAGCGAAGAAGATCACTGCCGTGAAAGCCATCAGGAACAGGCAGACACCCAGAATGTCGTGCACCGTGTAGTACGGGTGGAAGGGAATGCCGTCCAGCGGATGGCCCTTGTCATCCCGCGGAGCGTTCGGACCCTTGATTTCAACACCGTCGGGGTTGTTGGAACCCACGTCGTGCAGCGCCAACAAGTGTGCGACCACCAGACCCAACAGCACCAGCGGCACAGCGATGACGTGGAAGCTGAAGAAGCGGTTAAGCGTCGCGTCACCCACCACATAATCGCCGCGAATCAGCAGCGCCAGGTCGGGACCGACAAAGGGAATGGCGGAGAACAGGTTCACGATGACCTGCGCACCCCAGTACGACATCTGGCCCCAGGGCAGCAGATAGCCCATGAAGGCTTCGGCCATGAGCGCCAGGAAAATCGCGCAGCCAAAGATCCAGACCAGCTCGCGCGGCTTCCTGTAGCTGCCGTAGAGCAGGCCGCGGAACATGTGCAGGTAGACGACGATGAAGAACGCCGAGGCACCCGTCGAGTGCATGTAGCGGATCAGCCAGCCCCAGGGGACGTCCCGCATGATGTATTCCACCGAACCAAACGCCAGCGCGGCGTCGGGCTTGTAGTGCATCACCAGGAAAATTCCGGTGACGATCTGGATCACCAGCACCAGAAGGGCGAGCGAACCAAAGATGTACCAGAAGTTGAAGTTCTTCGGAGCGTAGTACTCCGACATGTGAACGCGGTAGGCGTCAAACGCGGTCGGGAACCGGTTTTCAAACCAGTTGGTGAGCTTGGCGCCCGCCGAAGCGTTGGGGGAAATTTCGTTGAACACAGCCATGGTGCGGTCCCTCAGGCTTTCTTGTCGTCGCCAACGATCAGGCGGGTATCGGAGAGGTACATGTGCGGAGGCACTTCCAGGTTGTCTGGCGAGGGCTTGTTCTTGTACACACGGCCAGCCAGGTCAAAGGTGGAACCGTGGCAGGGACAAAGAAAACCACCCGGCCAGTCATCGGGCAAGGAAGGTTGTGCGCCAGAGGAAAAACGATCGGAGGGCGAACAACCCAGGTGGGGGCAGATGCCGACCGCCACAAAGTACTCGGGTTTGATTGAGCGCTGCTCGTTGCGAGCATAAGGAGGCGTGAACTCGTCGGGCTTGCGCAGCGATTTGGGGTCGGCCAGCTTGTCGTCGTTTTTGGGCAGTTCGGCCACCTGTTCCGGGGTGCGACGCACGATCCAGACCGGTTTGCCACGCCATTCCACGGTCATTTTTTCGCCCGGCTTCAAGGCAGAGATGTCCACTTCGACTGCAGCGCCTGCGGCTTTGGCCTTCTCGGATGGCTGGAAAGAACTCACGAAGGGAACGGCGGTTGCCACGCCGCCCACCGCGCCAGCGCAGCCGGTCGCGATCAGCCACGTCCGCTTGCTGGAGTCGATTGGAGTGTCACTCATGGGGGTCCTCGATGTACATCGCTGGGGTTGGGGAGACAGCCTGAAATTGTAGCGGAGTGAAAACGCCCAACCGGGTACACGGCCGGCCCAGACCGCGCAGTGTTTGACCCCCGGCAAGCTTCAGCGCCTTCGCGCCGCTTCGGACATACTGCAAACCATCCAAAACCGCAGGAGAATTTGATGGGAATGATGAAAGAGTTTCGCGAGTTTGCGATCAAGGGCAATGTCATTGATCTGGCGGTGGGCGTGATCATTGGAGCGGCTTTCAGCAAGATCGTCGACTCTGTGGTCAGCGATCTGATCATGCCGGTCGTCGGGCTGGTGTTTGGCAAGCTCGACTTTTCCAATCTCTTTGTGGTCCTGGGTACGGTCCCGGCGGGCACCGCGATGACCCTCGACGCGCTCAAGAAGGCCGGTGTCCCGGTGCTGGCCTACGGCAGCTTCATTACAGTGGCCGTGAACTTCTTCATCCTGGCCTTCATCATTTTCCTGATGATCCAGCAGGTCAACCGCCTCAAGCGCAGTAACCCGGAACCTGCGCCAGCGCCCGCCGCGACGCCCGAAGACATCGTGCTGCTGCGCGAAATTCGTGATAGCCTCCAACGTCCCGCGTCAAACGCCTGACTTCACTGGGCAGACAGGCGGCGGGCCCAGCGCACCGCCTCGATCAGGCTTGCCGGATCGGCCTGGCCGGTGCCGGCAATGTCGAACGCCGTGCCGTGGTCCGGGCTGGTGCGCACCAGCGGCAGGCCCAGCGTGACGTTCACGCCCTTGTCCACGCCCAGGTATTTCACCGGAATCAAACCCTGGTCGTGGTACATGGCCACCACCACGTCGAACTCGCCGGGATGCATCGGCGTATTGCGGGCGCGCATGAACACGGTGTCCGGCGCCCAGGGGCCGGTGGCGTCCAGTCCTTCTCTGCGCGCGGCAGCAATGGCCGGCGCAATGACCTCGATTTCCTCGCGCCCGAACAGACCCGCTTCGCCCGCGTGCGGATTGAGCGCAGACACACCGATGCGCGGCGCGCGGCCCAGACTTTTACAGAGTGCGGCGTGCGTGATGCGCAAGGTTTGCAGCACGTTGTGGGGCGTGACGGCGTCGATGGCGTCGCGCAGCGCCAGGTGAATGCTCACCAGCACGGTGCACAGCTCGTCGCTGGCCAGCATCATGCGCACCGGCATCTGAGCGAGCGCCACGCCCGCATGCGCTGCCGCTTGCGCCTGCAGCAGCTCGGTGTGGCCCGGATAGTCCACGCCAGCGGCGTGCAGCGACTCCTTGTTCAGCGGTGCGGTCACCAAGCCGGCAATCTCACCGCGCAGCGCCGCCTGGGCCGCCCACACCACGCATTCCGCTGCAGCGCGCCCGCCTTCGGCCGCTACAGCGCCAAACGGCAAGGGGCCGGGCAAACCGGCAAGCGGCAGCACCGGCAGACAG
>JBATPF010000139.1:0-1815 GCA_049291355.1 Giesbergeria sp. | reverse complement strand
GAGTTACAGGGCCTTTTTCTGTTGTTGGCGGAGAGGGTGGGATTCGAACCCACGGTAGTATTGCTACTACGCCTGATTTCGAGTCAGGTACATTCGACCACTCTGCCACCTCTCCGCTCGAAGCCTGCGATTCTAGCAGCAGATTTCATGGCTTACGGCGTCAGAACCTGGATGCCGCCCATGTACGGCCACAGCGCCTCAGGCACCTGCACCGAGCCATCCGCCCGCTGGTAGTTTTAGTTCCGGCACGCTGCGCTTAACTTTCGCTCTGCGAAAGTGAGCCTGCACTGAAACCATCCGCTCATGTCGGCGCAAGCTCCGACATTCCGCCCATGTAAGGGCGGAGAACGGACGGAACCTCAACGGTTCCATCCGCTCGCTGATAGTTTTCCAGCACCGCCACCAGGGTGCGCCCCACCGCCAAGCCGGACCCGTTCAAGGTGTGCACCAGTTCGTTCTTCCCTTGCGCGTTCTTGAAGCGCGCCTGCAGGCGGCGCGCCTGGAAGGCCTCGCAATTGCTGATCGAGCTGATCTCGCGGTAGTTGTCCTGGCCGGGCAGCCAGACTTCCAGATCGTAGGTTTTGGCGGCGCCAAAGCCCATGTCGCCGGTGCACAGGCTCATGACGCGGTACGGCAGGCCGAGTTTTTGCAGCACGGTTTCGGCGTGGCCGGTCATTTGCTCCAGCGCTTCATAGCTCTTCTCGGGATGCACGATCTGCACCATTTCCACTTTGTCGAACTGGTGCTGGCGGATCATGCCGCGCGTGTCGCGGCCGTAGCTGCCGGCCTCGGACCGGAAGCACGGCGTGTGGGCGGTGAGCTTGATGGGCAGCTGATCTTCAGCCACTACCACGTCGCGCACAAAGTTGGTCAGCGGCACTTCGCTGGTGGGAATGAGGTACAGCGCCGCATGGTCGGGCACGGGTTCGGCGTCTTGGCCGCCCTTTTGCGCGGCAAACAGGTCGCCCTCGAACTTGGGCAGTTGGCCGGTGCCTTTGAGCGAATCGGCATTCACCGCGTAGGGCACGTAGCACTCGGTGTAGCCGTGCTCCTGCGTCTGCAGGTCGAGCATGAACTGGCTGAGCGCGCGGTGCAACCGGGCAATCGGGCCTTTCATGACCGTGAAGCGCGAGCCCGAGAGCTTCACGCCCATGTCGAAGTCCAGCCCCAACGGGGTGCCGACGTCGACGTGGTCTTTGGGCTCAAAGTCAAAGCTGGGCGGGATTCCCCAACGGCGCACTTCCACGTTGGCCGCTTCGTCGGCGCCTACCGGTACGCTGGCATGTGGCAGGTTGGGCACGGCCAGGAGCAGGGCTTGGATCTCGGGCTGAAGCTGTTCAAGCCGCGCGGCCGATTGCTCCAGCTCGGTTTTAAGCGCGCCCACCTGCGCCATCGCGGTGTCGGCGCTTTCGCCCTTGGCCTTGAGCTGGCCGATCAGCTTGGAGAGCTGGTTGCGCTGCGCCTGCAGCTCTTCGGTGCGCGTCTGCAGGGTCTTGCGCTCGGCTTCGAGCGCCTGAAAAGCGGCCACATCAAGAAAGGGCTGGGGACTTTTGCGGGTTTCCAGGCCGGCAATGGCGGTGGGAAGGTCTTTGCGGAGAAGGAGGATGTCGAGCATGGCAAGATTTTAGGCGGCGACCGCCTGAAGTCGGAGCGGCAGATGCCGATAACATGGAGGGCGACGCATCCCGCGTGCAGGAGAGCGCCATGTTTTTTGTCTTTGGCCCTTCAGGGCAGATGCTACGGGGCGGCCCGGAGCAGATTTCGCGCATTGCATCCGTACGCAGGGTGCGGCGTCCGCAGGCGCTGCGTGCCACC
>JBATPF010000138.1:0-5656 GCA_049291355.1 Giesbergeria sp. | reverse complement strand
CCCACGCTGTGCTCGAAATGCTCAAACATGATCTGGTCGTTGGTCGAGTCGCCCACATAGACCCAGCGCGCCGACTCCTGCGCCAGTTCGCGCCCAAACAACTCGCGCACGATCCAGCGCGCGCCTTCCCATTTGTTGTGCGCGCCAAACCAGCCGTTGATGTGGATGCTGCTGACCGACGCGCTCATGCCGGCGGCCCGCATGGTGGCCACGCAGGCATCGATGGCGGACTGGGGCAAGTGAGTGAACTCGCTGTGGTCGATGGCGATGTCGGTCTCGCGCCCGGCGGAATCCTGGGCGCGGCGGGCTTGCGGCACTTCGCGCTCGATGTGTTCCAGCACGGCATGCATGGCAGTGAAGTTGGCAGCGCGCGTGGCAGCGTCTTGTTGGTATAGTTTTGATAGCTGTCTACGCTTGTCAGATAAGCGCTGGAGGCCAATTTTGTCTGAAATTTCTTGCGGCGCTAGGCGCAGCGCCACCGCACCGTTTTCCGCCACGATCGCATCCACTGGCCAAGCCGCCGCAAAGCGCTCGCTCCAACCCACGGGGCGGCCGGTGATCGGAATGACATGCAAGCCAGCGGCCTTCAACGCCCCCAGCGCCGCAAGCGCGTCGGCCGTCACCGCGCCTTCGGTGGTCAGGGTGTCGTCGATGTCGGTGAAGATGCCGATGAGGTCGGTGGGCACCTTCCAGACGGCGAGCGCTTGCAGCGAATGATCCATCAGCCAGCACTGCCCAGGCTGAGTCCCGCATGCTCGCGCAGCGGATGAAACTGGATCTCGGGGAAGCGCTCCTGCGCCAGCCGCACGTCGTACGGCGAGGTGCATAAAAATGCCAGGGCGTTGGCTGCGTCGTGCGACAAGCGCATCGGGTAAGCGTCGGTGAAGGCGCGCAGTTCTGCCGGGCTGTTGGCCGTGATCCAGCGCGCGCCGGTGTACTGGCAGCCTTCGAGGCGCACGTCGGCGTCGTATTCGGCGCGCAGGCGGTGCTGCACCACTTCAAACTGCAACTGGCCCACGGCGCCCAGCAGCGTGGGGCCGCCGACGTCGGGTTTGAAAACCTGGATGGCGCCTTCCTCGCCCAGTTGCGCCAGGCCTTGCTGCAGCTGTTTGGTGCGCAGGGGGTTCTTCAGAATCACCGTCATGAATAGCTCGGGCGCAAAGAAGGGCAGGCCGGTGAACTGCAGGTTGGCGCCGTCGGTAATGGTGTCGCCCAACTGCACGCCGCCGTGCGTCGTAAAGCCGATGATGTCGCCTGCGTAGGCTTCTTCCACCGCCTCGCGGCGCTGGCTCATGAAGGTGACCACGCTGGTGGGGCGCAGTTCTTTGCCGGTGCGCTGCACCTTGAGTTTCATGCCGGGCTGGTATTTGCCGGAGGCCACGCGCACGAAGGCGATGCGGTCGCGGTGGTTGGCGTCCATGTTGGCTTGCACCTTGAAGACAACGCCCGAAAAGCCCTCGTCCTCGGGCTCGACGGTCTTGACCACCGGCTGCTTGTTGACAAGGAGGGTGCTGATGCGCGGGCCGGGCGGGGGCGACATGTCCACCACCGCGTCGAGCACCTCCATCACGCCAAAATTGTTGACGCCGGAGCCGAAAAACACGGGGGTGAGCTTGCCCGCCAGGAATTCTTCGCGGTTCCAGGCCGCCGAGGCACCTACCGCCAGTTCCATGCTCTCCAGCGCATCGTCAAAGGACTGGCCAAAGCGTTTGCGCAGCCGGTCGGCCTCGGCCAGCGGAACCACTTCAAAGTCTTTCGGACCCCGGTCGCTGCCGGGGGTGAACACGGTCATGGTCTGCGTGCGCAGGTTGATGATGCCGCCAAAGCTTTTGCCCTGACCGACGGGCCAGGTGATGGGGCAGCAAGGCATGCCCAGTTCGCGCTCCACTTCGTCGAGGATGTCCAGCGGGTCGCGCACCTCGCGGTCCATCTTGTTGACGAAGGTGATGATGGGCGTGTCGCGCTGGCGGCAGACCTCGATCAGGCGGCGCGTTTGCGCCTCCACGCCGTTGGCGGCGTCAATCACCATCAGGGCCGAGTCGACGGCGGTAAGAACGCGGTAGGTGTCCTCCGAAAAATCCTTGTGGCCGGGCGTGTCGAGCAGGTTGATCACATGGTCGCGGTAGGCCATCTGCATCACGCTTGACGCCACGGAAATACCGCGCTGCTTCTCGATCTCCATCCAGTCGGACGTGGCGTGGCGGGTGGCCTTGCGGCCCTTGACGGCGCCGGCGATCTGAATCGCGCCCGAGAACAGCAGGAGCTTCTCCGTCAGCGTGGTTTTGCCGGCGTCGGGGTGGGAAATGATGGCAAAGGTGCGGCGGCGCCGGGTTTCAGAGGCGTAGGACAAGGGCAGATCCAGAATTCGGGGGTGAGCAGGCGCGCGGCAGGGCGTGCGCGCTTGGAAAGCCCGCTGATTTTACGGGGCCGATAGGCAGAGCAGGGTTCGCGCGCCCGTGTCACAGTGGCGCCCATGCAGGAAACTGACCCATCGCCCGCCGCCCGCACCTGGGTGCAAGCGGGTTCGCCCGCCTACCGGCGCATCAGCCTGGCCTTGTTTCTGGCGGGCTTTGCCACGTTTTCCTTGCTGTACTGCGTGCAGCCGGTGTTGCCGGAACTGGCGGCGCATTTTGGTTTGGGTGCGGCGGGCAGTTCGCTGGCGCTGTCTGTCAGCACCGGGTGCCTGGCGGTGGCCATTTTTGTCGCCGGCGCTTTGTCGGAAGGCCGGGACAAACGCCGGCTGATGTTTGCCTCGATGGCACTGGCCGCGGTGTGCAACATGCTGGCAGCGGTGGCGCCCACGTGGGGCACGTTGCTGGTGGCGCGGGCGCTGGAGGGCATTTTGCTCGGCGGCGTGCCGGCCGTGGCCATGGCCTATCTGGCCGATGAGATCCACCCGCGCGGGCTGGGGTTCTCCATGGGCCTCTACATTGGCGGAACGGCTTTTGGCGGCATGGCGGGGCGGGTGGGGATGAGTGCGCTGGCGGACCAGTTTGGCTGGCGCGTGGCGATGGCCACCATTGGCGTGCTGGGGCTGCTGTCGGCCATCGGGTTTGTGCGGTTGCTGCCCAAAACGAGCGGGGCGGAGTCGGCCGGAACGCGGCAGTCGCAGAGCCTGCGGTTTCATCTGGATGCCTGGCGCGCGCATTGGCACACGCCCGGTTTGCCACTGCTGTTCCTGTCGGGCTTTGCGCTGATGGGGGTGTTTGTCTCGCTCTTCAACTACGCGGGCTTTCGCCTGGCGCTGCCGCCCTACAGCCTGAACCAGACGCAGATCGGCTTTATCTTTTGCGTCTACCTCTTTGGCATCGCCGCCTCACCCACGGCCGGTGCACTGGCGGACCGTCTGGGGCGCGCGCCGGTGCTGGTGGGCGGGGTGGTGCTGATGGCCGCCGGCGTGGTGCTGACCTTGGTGGCACCGTTGCTCTGGGTGATCGTGGGGATTGCGGTGCTCACTTTCGGCTTCTTCGTGGCGCATTCGGTCGCCAGTGGCTGGGTGGGGCAACTGGCGCGCCAGTCCAAGGGGCACGCGTCTTCGCTGTATTTGCTGGCGTATTACATCGGCTCCAGCGTGCTGGGTTCGGCGGGCGGCTGGTTCTGGGAGCATGGGCGCTGGCCGGCGCTGGTGGGGTTCTCGTTGGTGCTGCTGGCGGGCGCGCTGGCGCTGGCACTGCGCCTTCGAGCACGCACACCGATATAATCCGCGTTCTTCTCCCGAGGAGCGTTGCAGCGTCCCGCTATTTCAGTGGGCGTGAGGCTCGGGAGGCCGGGCCGAACGGTCTGTCAGTTCGACAGGCTCGCTGATCCGCTGTGCAACGACGCTCATCCACCTTGCGTGCGATGGGCTCTCAATCTCACTCGCGGCAGGTGGTGTTTCAAAACAGCTTTTGGAGCCAACCATGAACGCCCGTACCCCCACCCTCGATTCCACTGACTGCGCCATCACCGACATCGGCCTGGCCGCTTGGGGACGCAAGGAAATCCGCATCGCCGAGACCGAGATGCCCGGCCTGATGGCCATCCGCGAAGAATTCGCTGCCAAGCAGTCGCTCAAGGGCGCACGCATCACCGGCTCGCTGCACATGACGATTCAGACCGCCGTGCTGATCGAGACGCTGCAGGCGCTGGGCGCCCAAGTGCGCTGGGCTTCGTGCAACATCTTCTCGACGCAGGACCACGCTGCTGCCGCGATTGCTGCGGGCGGCACGCCGGTGTTTGCCATCAAGGGTGAGTCGCTCGCTGACTACTGGGATTACACGCACCGCATCTTTGATTTCGGCGCTGCAGGCACGCCCGGCGAAGGCCCGAACCTGATTCTGGACGATGGCGGCGACGCCACGCTGCTGATGCACCTGGGCAAGCAGGCCGAGAAGAACCCCGGCGTGCTCGCCAACCCCGGCAGTGAAGAAGAACGCATCCTGTTTGCCGCCATCAAGGCCAAGCTGGCTGTGGACCCCACCTGGTACAGCCGCAAGAGCGCCGAAATCATCGGCGTGACCGAAGAAACCACCACCGGCGTGCACCGCCTGAAGGAAATGTCCGCCAAGGGCAGCCTGATGTTCCGTGCCATCAACGTGAACGACTCGGTCACCAAGAGCAAGTTCGACAACCTGTACGGCTGCCGCGAAGCGCTGGTGGACGGCATCAAGCGCGCCACCGACGTGATGATTGCCGGCAAGGTCGCCTGCGTGGCCGGCTACGGTGATGTGGGCAAGGGCAGCGCCCAGGCCCTGCGTGCCCTGTCTGCACAAGTGTGGGTGACCGAGATCGATCCCATCAACGCCCTGCAGGCCGCGATGGAGGGCTACAAAGTCGTCACCATGGAATACGCGGCCGACAAGGCCGACATCTTCGTGACCACCACGGGCAACCGCGATGTCATCACCTTCGAGCACATGCAGGCCATGAAGGACCAGGCGATCGTCTGCAACATTGGCCACTTCGACAATGAAATCCAGGTGGCCAAGCTGGAAGCGCAGTGCGAATGGGACGAGGTCAAGCCGCAGGTGGACCACGTGATCTTCCCCGATGGCAAGCGCATCATCCTGCTGGCCAAGGGCCGCCTGGTGAACCTGGGCTGCGGCACCGGCCACCCGAGCTTCGTGATGTCGTCGAGCTTTGCCAACCAGACCATCGCCCAGATCGAACTGTTCACGCACAGCGACTACTACGAGAACGGCAAAGTCTACGTGCTGCCAAAGCACCTGGATGAAAAGGTGGCGCGTCTGCACCTGAAGAAGGTGGGCGCCATGCTGAGCGAGCTGTCTGACGAGCAGGCGGCCTACATTGGCGTGCCGAAGCAGGGCCCCTACAAACCCGACACCTACCGCTATTAACTGGCGCTACTGCGCGGGCGATCTGCCGCGTTGGGCGGTGCTCGCAATCCTCACGTACAGGAAGTACGTTCCGGTTGCTGCGCTCCGTCCGCCTTGCATCTCATCCCGCTCGCTACGCGCTGAAAGGGCGGGAATAAAACCATCGGACTCCTATGCGAATTGACCAACTTCTTGTCGAACGCGGCGTTGCCGCCTCGCGTGCGCAGGCGCAGCGCCTGTTGGCGGGCGGTGCGCAGTGGCGGGTGGGGCAGGGCGACTGGCGCCGCATTGCCAAAAACGGCGACGACGTGCCGCTGGAGGCCGAAGTGCAACTGCACGAC
>JBATPF010000137.1:0-14903 GCA_049291355.1 Giesbergeria sp. | reverse complement strand
CTTGTGGATCGAGCTGCACCAAAAACCCGCGCCGCCCGCCGTTGATGGCAATGCGTGGCAGCGCGAGGATGCTTTCTTCAATAAAAACCGGCATCTCGCGGCGCGTGCCAAAGGGTGAGGTGCCGCCGACCAGGTAGCCGCTGTGGCGGTTGGCCTCCTCGGGCGTGCAGGGCTCCACCGACTTGGCGCCGATCTGGCGCGCAAGGTTCTTGGTGGAGACGGTGCGGTTGCCGTGCATCAGCACCAGCAGCGGTTTGGCGTCCTGGTCTTGCATCACCAGCGTTTTGACCACAGAGTACGGGTCCAGCCCCAGCACCGCCGCGCTGTGCTGGGCGCCGCCGCGCTCCAGATACTCATAGGGGTGGCTGGTGAACGCCACGCCGTGCGCACGCAGCATCTGCGTCGCAGGGGTTTCGCTGACGTGCGCGGCCTTTTTATCCTTCTTTGCCATATTGAAAATGATAGCTGCAAGCGTTTACTGGATAAGCGCTAGGAGCCATTTTTTCCCTTAAATCGCCGGGTCGCCCGTTTCCCAGCGCAAGGCGTCAATCGCTGTCAGCAGCTCCGGGCTGAGCGTGGTGCCAAAGGCGTCGATGTCTTCGTCGAGTTGCGCCATCGAGGTCACGCCGATGATGGTGCTGGCGACCTGCCACTTGGAATAGCAGAAGGCCAGCGCCATTTGCGTAGGGCTCAATCCGTGGTCGCGCGCCAGCTGGTTGTAGCGGCGCGCGGCCGTCAGCGCCTCGGGGCGTCCCCAGCGCTGCTTGCGCACGCTGGCGTAGCTAGCAATGCGCGCACCTGCAGGTGCATTCGGGCCCTCGATGCCGCTTGCGTCGTACTTGCCGGTCAGCAGACCAAAGCCGAGGGGCGAGTAGGCCAGCAAGGCCACATCCAGCCGGTGGCAGGTTTCGTCCAGCGCGTTCTCGTAGCTGCGATTGATCAGGCAGTACGGGTTTTGCACGCTCACCACGCGCGGCAGGCCATGCTGCTCGGCCAGCCGCACGAATTCGTGCACGCCGTAAGGCGATTCGGTCGACAAGCCGATATGGCGCACTTTGCCCGCACGCACCAGGCCGGCCAAAGCATCCAGCTGCTCATGAATAGGCGTTTGCGAGGTTTCTTTGGCCGGGTCGTAGTACTTGATGCCAAAAACCGGCACGTGGCGCTCGGGCCAGTGGATCTGGTAGAGGTCGATGACGTCGGTCTGCAGTCGCCGCAGACTCGCTTCGCAGGACGCGACGATGTCGGCCGGCGTCATGCCCTGCCCCGCGCGCACCCAGGGCATGCCGCGCGACGGCCCGGCCACCTTGGTGGCCAGCACCGTCCTGGCCCGCTGGCCGGGGCGGGCAGCAAACCAGTTGCCCAGGATGGTTTCTGTGGCGCCAAAGGTTTCGGCGCGTGCCGGCACCGCGTACATCTCGGCCGTATCAATGAAGTTGATGCCGCGCTCGGCCGCGCGGTCGAGCATGGCGTGGGCCGAGGCTTCGTCCACCTGTTCGCCAAAGGTCATGGTGCCCAGGCAGATGGGGGTGACGTGCAGGTCGCTCTGACCGAGCTGGAGTGTTTTCATGCGTTGCGGGCTTGTCAAAAGGCTAGCGCTGCAGTTTACGGGCGCAGGCGCAATCGTGCAGGCGCATCGGCGCATCCGCGCATCGGCGCATCGGCGCAACGGCGAACCGGCGTGCAGGTGCTTGTCGCCGCGAGGACAAGCCGCCACCGCAAGCCATGAATAATTGGCGGATGTATTCCGAACGCTTTCCCGCCCGCACCGAGTTCGTGCGCATCCGCTCACTCGACTACCACGTCTGGCGCTGGGGCGCGCCCGAGGCCGATGCTCCGCCGCTTCTTTTGGTGCATGGCTGGATGGACGTGGGCGCCTCCTACCAGTTCATGGTGGACGCCCTGTCCGAGGCCTTTGTGCAAGGCCGGACCATCCTCGCGCCCGACTGGCGCGGCTTCGGCCTCACCAAGCCCCCGGCGCCCACCGACCACTACGCCTTTGCGGACTACCTGGCCGACCTGGACCAGTTGCTGGACCACTACGCCGGCGATCGCCCCGTGGATCTGGTGGGCCACAGCATGGGCGGCAACATCGCCATGATGTACGCGGGCGTTCGCGCTGCGCGGGTGCGGCGCCTGGTGAACCTGGAGGGCTTTGGCCTGCCCGCCTCCCAACCGGAGTCTGCGGTTCGCCGCTACGGCGAGTGGATGGACGAAATCCGGCAACTCGAACGCGGCGAGCTGGCGCTCAAAAGCTACGAAGGCCTGGATGGCGTGGCGCGGCGGCTCATGAAGACCAATCCGCGCCTCTCGCAAGACAAGGCCGAATGGCTGGCGCAGCATTGGGCCGCGCCGGACGCCTCAGGCCGCTGGGCCATCCTGGGCGACGCAGCACACAAAGTGAAGAGCGCGCAAATCTACCGCGTGGACGAGGTGCAAGCGCTCTACGCCGCCATCACCGCGCCCACGCTGGCGGTGGAAGCCAGCGGAGACAGCCTGAGCCAGTGGTGGCAGGGCCGCTACACGCTGGCGCAGTACCACGAGCGCCTGAAAGCCGTGGCGGATTGCCGCACCGCCGTCATCGACGATGCAGGCCACATGCTGCACCACGACCAGCCCGAGGCGCTGGCGAAACTCATCGAAGCGTTTCTATGCGATTGAGCCTTCAAATTTTTGATAAAAAATGCCTCTAGCGCTTATCCAGTAAGTATTTATAGCTATCTAATTAGGAGCAATTAGGCCGCCCGAACAGCCTCGGCCAGACGCTCGGCACAGCGGCTTGCTTGGGCGGCGTCGCGGGCCTCCACCATCACCCGCAGTACCGGCTCGGTGCCGCTGGCGCGAATCAGCACGCGGCCCAATGCGCCCAGTTCGGCCTGCACGGCTTCGGTTTCCCGCGCCAGGTGCGCGTTGCTGCACCAGTCGCTTCCCGGCGCCAAGCGCACGTTGAGCAGCACCTGGGGAAACAACACCACTTCTTCCATCAGCTGCGCCAGCGTGCGGCCACTGCGCACCACACACTGCAGCACCTGCAAGGCGCTCACCAGGCCGTCGCCCGTGGTGTGCTTGTCGAGCGCCAGCAAATGGCCCGAGCCCTCGCCGCCCAGCAACCAGCGACGCTGCGCCAGCTCTTCCAGCACGTAGCGGTCGCCGACCTTGGCGCGCACCAGTTGGACACCGCGTTCGGCCAGCGCCAGCTCCACCGCCATGTTGGTCATCAGGGTGCCGACCACGCCCGGCACGAGTTCGTCGCGGCCCATGCGCTCGCGCGCCATGAGGTAGAGCAATTCGTCGCCGTTGTACAGGCGCCCTGCGGCATCCACCACCTGCAGGCGGTCGGCGTCGCCGTCGAGCGCAATGCCGTAGTCGGCGTGGTTTGCGCGCACCGCCAGTACCAGGGCGTCGGGGTGCGTGGCGCCGACTTCGTGGTTGATGTTGATGCCGTCGGGTGCGCAGCCCATGGCGATCACTTCGGCGCCCAGCTCATGAAATACCTTGGGCGCCACCTGGTAGGCGGCACCGTGGGCGGCATCCACCACGATTTTCAGCCCCTTGAGCGTCAGGTCGTGTGCGTACGTGCTCTTGCAAAATTCGATGTAGCGCCCGGCGGCGTCGTCCAGCCGGCGCGCCTTGCCGAGCGAAGCCGAATCGGCCCAGACGGGCGCTTCGGCCAGCGCGTCTTCCACGGCCATTTCCCAGCTGTCGCTCAGCTTGCTGCCCTGTGCGCTGAAAAATTTGATCCCGTTGTCGGGAAACGGGTTGTGGCTGGCGCTGATGACTACACCCAGGCTGGCGCGCTGGGCACGCGTCAGATAGGCAACCCCCGGTGTCGGCAGCGGGCCGAGCAGCACCACATCCACACCAGCCGAATTGAAACCCGATTCGAGCGCGCTCTCCAGCATGTAGCCCGAAATGCGCGTGTCTTTGCCGATCAGGACCGTGGGGCGCTCCTCGCTGCGCTTGAGCACGCGGCCCACCGCATGGCCCAACCGAAGAATGAAGTCGGGGGTGATCGGCGGCACCCCCACCGTTCCGCGAATGCCGTCGGTGCCGAAATATTTTCTTGTCATTGCCGCTTTCCTGGACTACTGGTTCGCTGGATTCTCAAAAACGACTGGACGCGGGGGCACTCCAGGGCGACGTTCACATCGCTTCGACCCTTGAAAACCCCAATATCCTTCGGGCTGAGCATGCCGAAGGCCCAAGGTCTCGAACATGCTTCGGTCGAATCAACGGCACGATGCCGGGCATTTTCGCATCCTGTAGAAACAACAACGCCCCGGCCCATCTCAAGGCCGAGGCGCAGACAAGCCAATGACGGCCTATTGCTTTGCGTTTTGCATCAAAAATTCCAGCACCAGCTTTTGCTCGCCTTCGTTCAGACCGGCGCGTGGGAACATGCTTTGCGTAATCCCCAGCCACTGCTTCTTGTTGAAGCCACCAGGGTCACGCGGACCATGGCAGACGGTGCAACGCTGATAGAAGATTTTTTCACCCGGGCTCAGCGAGGCCGTCGCCTTTTCGCGCAGCGTTTGCGCACGCTCCAGGCCAAAAAACTTCTCGTCAAACTTAATGTCTTTTTTGACAACAATCTGCGGTGGCTCGAAAGCCTTGGTGCCTCCCGCATCCGCATCGGTGCATTTACGCAAAGAGGCAAGGCAAGTGTTGGCTGTCGTGGCTTGAGACAGGCCGCTGGCGCCTCGGCTGGAGGTAAGAAAGTTCACCTGGCCGTTGTTGCAGCGGCCTTTGCTGTCAAGTTGGGGCCAGGCGCCTTCATAGATGCTGACCACGCCGGGCATGATCTTGTCTGACACTTTGGCACCCACCACCAACGACCCGCGTTCGTTGTACAGCTCCACCAAATCACCGTCTTTGATGCCGCGTTCCGCTGCATCCTGTGCGCTGATGGTCAACGGTTCGCGCGTCTGCACTGCATAGCGCTTGCGCAGCGGCTCGGCGTTGTTCATTTGCGAGTGGAGGCGGAAGTACGGGTGCGGGCTGACCACGTGCAACTGGCCTTTTTTGCCATTGCCCAGGTATTCGCCGGGCTCCAGGAACTTGGGCATGGGCGGCATATCGGGCAACTTCATCTTGTCGATGCTGGCCGAATACATCTCGATCTTGCCGCTAGGGGTGTGCAGCACGTTCTTTTTCGGGTCTTTGCGATATTCAGCGTGACGCACCCACTTGCGGGCCTCCTTGGGCACCTTGATGGGGGCCATGCCCTTCTCCCAGAACTCTTCAAACTTCATGTTGCCCACGGCCGAACTGGCGGCGTAGGCGTCCTTGACGTAATCCATCTGGGTCTTGCCTTCGGTAAAGGCGTACTCCACCCCACACGCCGCCGACAGACGGCGGAAGATTTCGAAATCGTCCAGCACGTCGCCCACGGGGGCCACAACCTGGCGCATGGCAAACACCTTGTCAATGTTGTAGGTGCCGCCCGAAGAGATGTCGTTGCGCTCCATGGTGGTGGTCGCGGGCAACACGATATCGGCCCAACGGGCCGAACCGTTCCACCAGCAGTCCTGCACGATGACGGTATCCACCGCCTCCATCGCCCGTGCGAGTTCGTTGAGGTCTTGCTGGTGCGAGAAGAAATTGTTGCCGGCGTTGTAGATCAGCTTCACCTTGGGAAAACTGTAGGTGCTACCGTTGTAGGTGAAGTTCTTGCCAGGATTGAGCAGCATTTCGCTGATGCGCGACGCCGGGCAGATCTTCTTGACCGTATTGCGGCCTTGCGACATGCCCCGGGGCGCGGTACCGCCCGACTGCGCCGTGCCGCCGCCTCCGTAGTGCCACGAAAAACCGATGCCCTGTCCCGGCAGGCCAATATTGCCCAGCATGCAGGCGAAATTGACGATGGCCCAGTAAGGCATCTCTCCATGGTGCGCGCGCTGGATAGACCAAGACCCAGCAATCTGCGTGCGCTTGCTGGCCATCAATTCGGCCAATTCCCGAATCTTGGGGGCGGGAATTCCAGTGATCTTGCTCGCCCATTCGGGGGTTTTGGGTGGCGTTCCGTCGGCATCTTTGCCTTCCAGGTAGGCCAGAAAGCGATCGAAGCCCACGGTGTACTTGCTGATGAAGGCCTTGTTGTACTTGCCCGTGCGGTAGAGGTGGTAGCTCATCGCAAGGAACAAGGCGGTGTCTGTATTCGGAATGATCTTCACCCACTCGGAGCCCATTTGCTCGTCGGTGGTGGTTACCTGCGGGTTGATCGAGAGGAACTTGCAGCCCGCCTTCTTGATGGCGTCGAAGTTGGGATACATCTCGTGGTCGGCTACCGTGTACTCAATGCGGTTGTTTTTGTCCGGATCGCACCCCACGAAGACGAAGACCTCGGTGTTGTCGCGCACCTGCTCCCACGAGGTTTGCGCCGAATAGACCTCCAGGTCGCCAATGATCATGGGCATGATCACCTGACCCGCGCCAGCCGAATAATCGCCAGCCGTCATCGATGAGCCGCCCAGCAGATTGAAGAAACGCCCCTGCAACACATTGGGACGGAAGATGCCGCCGTGCGACCATCCGCCATAACTGCTGCTGAAGCACCCTTCGTTGCCGTGCTTCTCAATCGTGTCCAGAATGGCCTTCGCCGTCAGGCCGACCGCTGTGTCCCAGCTGACTTGCACCCAATCATCCTTGCCGCGCAACTCGGGCTTGCTGCTGCCACCGTTTTGCACGGCTTCCAGATAGGACTTGCGCACCATCGGCCCTGCAATGCGCGTCTTGTCGTAGGTGCGTGCCAGCATGCCTTCGGTCAGCATGGGTGTGGGACGTTTGTCGGCCGAAGTGGGGGTAATTTTGGTGAGCTTGCCATGCATCACTGTGGCCATGAAAGGTCCATAGTGATCGGCATGTGCCACGGTGCCGGTCCAGGTAGCAAAATCCACGGCACCTGCAGCAGCGGCCGCCGGCGTCTGTGCTATGGCCCGGGCAATGGGTCCCATCTGGAACAGCGAGACCGCCAACCCTGTCGAGCCCAAGGCGCCAGCAGCACCGAGTAAGTTGCGTCGAGTCAACGTCATATTTACCTTTCAATCTTTATGGTTATTGAAGGGTATACCCTAATATATTTGAGGTCAACGGATTTTGCTGACATCAAGGTTCATTTCGCAGTGCAATGTCATAGATCAATCACTGGCGAGAACGGATCTTCTTACGCGAAAGAAGGACCCTTGAAACCTACTGTCAGGCGCATGGCACGTGCCTTGCGGGACAGCACACTGGGAGCGCGGGGTGCGGGCCCAGGGTTCTTTGGGTCAGACCTGCTGTGATTGCATGGCCTGCCACACAGCCAAGGCCTGCGTGGTTTCACGCACATCGTGCACGCGCACCACGCGCGCCCCGCGTTCCACCGCAAGCAGCGCCGCCGCAATGCTGGGAATGATGCGGGAGCCAACTTCCAGGCCGCTGACTGCGCCCAGTGGCGATTTGCGTGACCAGCCGGCGAGCAGAGGGTAGCCCGCCTGCAGCAGTTCGTGCTGGCGCGCCAGCAGCGCGAAATTCTGGGCCACGGTTTTTCCGAAACCGATACCGGGGTCGAGCAAAATTCTGGCCTTTTCGACGCCCAGCGCTTGCATTACCAGGGCACGTTGCTTCAAAAAAGAGAGCACTTGCGCCGGGACATCGCCCTCCATGGGCTGCGCCTGCATGGTTTGTGGCTCGCGGTGCATGTGCATCAGACAGACACCGCAGTGGGGGTGGCGGGCCACCACCTCTGCGGCGCCGCTCTGGCGCAGCGCCCACACGTCGTTGATGATGTCTGCCCCCATATCGAGCACCTGCTGCATCACCTGCGGCTTATAGGTATCCACCGAAACCGGAACGCCCAGAGAAATGGCGGCACGCACCACGGGCAGCACCCGCGCAAGCTCTTCGTCCAGCGGCAACGGGGGACTTCCCGGGCGGGTGGATTCGCCGCCAATGTCAAGCAGGTCAGCGCCGTCTCGCAGCAGCGCTTCGCAATGCCGCAAGGCCGCCGCGCTGCTGGCGTGCTGGCCACCGTCCGAGAATGAATCGGGCGTGACATTGACAATGCCCATGACCTGCGGGCGGCCCAGGTCGATGGCGAAACGGCTTGTTTGCCAGAGCATGGAGGGGCTGGAGAAGGAGAACGAGCAAACGGGGCTTGCGCCCCGTTTGTTTTATTCCAGAAATGCCTTCATCAGGCCGCCGATGGCGCTGGTTCAGGCGCCACGGCAGGGGTGCCACCGCTCGGGCCATCGCCACCCGAAGAGGGAGTGCGCGGCGTCCAGTCTTTGGGTGGGCGCGGGGGCTTGCCCGCAATGATGTCGTCCAGCTGATCAGAGTCGATGGTTTCCCATTCGAGCAGGGCCTTGGCCATGGCGTGGATCTTGTCTTGGTTGTCCTCGATCAGTTTGCGCGCCTGGGCGTACTGCTCGTCGATGATTTTTCGCACTTCCTGGTCAACCTTCTGCATGGTCGACTCGCTCATGGTCGTGGTTTTGGTCACCGAGCGGCCCAAAAACACTTCGCCTTCGTTCTCGGCGTAGACCATGGGGCCAAGCGCATCGGTCATGCCGTAGCGCGTGACCATGTCGCGGGCAATGGAAGTGGCGCGCTCGAAGTCGTTGCTGGCTCCGGTGGTCATCTGGCCCATGAACACTTCCTCGGCAATGCGGCCGCCAAAGAGCATGCTGATCTGGTTCAGCATGAATTCCTTGTCGTAGCTGTAGCGGTCTTGCGCCGGCAGGCTCATGGTGACGCCCAGTGCACGGCCGCGCGGGATGATGGTGACCTTGTGCACCGGGTCGCACTTGGGCAGGAGCTTGCCGATCAGTGCGTGGCCCGACTCGTGGTACGCCGTGTTGCGGCGCTCTTCCTCGGGCATGACCATGCTCTTGCGCTCGGGGCCCATCAGGATCTTGTCCTTGGCACGCTCGAAATCTTGCATCTCGACCGTACGGGCGTTCCGACGTGCGGCCATCAAAGCGGCTTCGTTGCACAGGTTGGCGAGATCGGCGCCGGACATGCCGGGCGTGCCGCGCGCAATGACGCCGGGGTTGACGTCCTGGCTGACCGGAATCTTGCGCATGTGCACGTTGAGGATCTGCTCGCGGCCGCGGATGTCGGGCAGCGTCACATACACCTGCCGGTCGAAGCGGCCGGGGCGCAGCAATGCGGCGTCAAGGATGTCAGGGCGGTTGGTGGCTGCCACCACGATCACGCCCAGGTTGGTCTCGAAACCGTCCATCTCGACCAGCATCTGGTTGAGCGTCTGCTCGCGCTCGTCATTGCCGCCGCCCAGGCCTGCGCCACGCTGGCGACCCACGGCGTCGATTTCGTCGATGAAGATGATGCAGGGGGCGTTTTTCTTGGCGTTCTCGAACATGTCTCGCACGCGGGCCGCGCCCACGCCGACGAACATTTCGACGAAATCGGAACCCGAGATGCTGAAGAACGGCACCTTGGCTTCGCCCGCAATGGACTTGGCGAGCAAGGTCTTGCCGGTGCCTGGAGGGCCTACCAGCAGCAGGCCGCGCGGAATGCGCCCGCCGAGCTTTTGAAAGCGCTGCGGATCTTTGAGGAAGTCGACAACTTCCTTGACTTCTTCCTTGGCTTCGTCGCAACCGGCCACGTCCGCAAACGTGACGGTGTTGTTGTTCTCATCCATCATGCGCGCCTTGCTTTTGCCAAAGCTGAAGGCACCGCCCTTGCCGCCGCCCTGCATCTGGCGCATGAAATACACCCACACGCCGATCAGCAGGAGCATGGGGCCCCAGCTCACCAGCAAGGTCATCAGCAGCGAGCCTTCTTCGCGCGGCTTCACGTCGAACTTGACGTTGTTGTTGATCAGGTCGCCCACCAGACCGCGATCGAGATAGGTAGCGGTGGTGCGGATGCGCCGGTCGTCGTTGGTCAGGGCAACGATTTCGGTGCCGCCCTGGCCTTCCTGGATGGTGGCGCTTTTGATGTGGTTGTTGCGAACTTCGTCGAGAAATTCGGAGTAGCCCACGTGGCCGGCCGACGCGCTTGAGCGGGTGTCAAACTGTTTGAACACCGTAAACAGCACCATGGCAATGACAAGCCAGACGGCAACTTTTGAAAACCACTGATTGTTCAAGCGGGACTCCAGAATGGATGGCAGGGTAAGTTTGACCCAGATAGTGCCAATTTTAGGCTTTTCAAGCCAGGCCTCCCTTCAGCGCCCTGACAACAGGCCATTGCGCCAGCACGGTCTCTCAGGGTTTAAGGCCAACGCCCACCAGAAAGGTTTCCGACGATTTGTCGCGCGAAGCCTTGGGTTTGAGCGGTTTGACCAGACGAAAGTTCGCGCGGAACGCGTCTGCCAACTCGGCATAGCCGCCGCCATGAAACACTTTGGCCACCAGCGCCCCGTCGGCCTGCAGGTGGTTGCGGGCAAAGTCGATGGCCAGCTCCACCAGGAGCGAAATGCGCGTCGTGTCGGTCGCCGCGATTCCGGAAAGGTTGGGCGCCATGTCGGAGACCACCAGATCGGCCTTGCGCTCGCCCAGCGCCGCCTCCAGTTGGGCCAACACCAGGTCTTCTCGAAAATCGCCCAGAAGAAAGCGCACGCCCTCAATGGGCTCCATGGGCAGCAAGTCCAGGGCCACGATGGTGCCCGTGCCGCCCAGCCGGCGGCGTACATACTGGCTCCAGGCTCCGGGCGCACTGCCCAGGTCGACCACCACGGCACCCGGGCGGATCAGGCGAAAGTGCTCATCAATCTCTTTGAGCTTGTAGGCGGCGCGCGCGCGATAGCCTTCCTGCTGCGCGAGTTTGACGTAGGTGTCATTGACGTGGTCGTTGAGCCACGCCTTGTTGACCTTCTTGCTCTGGGTTTTGACTTTCATGTGGCTGTATTGTCGCCCGAGCCTCGTCACCGGTTCTTTTGCATGAAAGGCGGCCCGCGCGAGGCCGCAGATAATACGGCCATGCCCCAAATAGAACTCAACTCGGCCGCGCGCCGCGAATACCGCGCCCAGGCGCACCACCTCAATCCCGTGGTGATGGTGGGCGGCGACGGCCTGACACCCGCCGTGCGCAAGGAGATCGACGCTGCGCTCAATGCCCACGGCCTCATCAAGATTCGCGTCTTCGGCGACGATCGCGCGGCCCGAGAGCTGATGTACCAGGAACTGGCCGCCGAGCTGAGCGCTGCGCCGATTCAGCACATTGGCAAGCTCTTCGTGCTGTGGCGCCCGCAACCCGAGAAAGAGCGCAGCGTGGACGAGGACCGCATGCCCGGCCCGCGCGATGTGAAGGTGCTGAAGTACAGCAAACGCGGCGGTCAGCGTCCCGAAATCAAGCAATTGCGCGTGCTGGGCAACCAGCGTTTGACGCCGGGCGGCCAGGTCAAGCGCGCCAAGAAACCCAGGCTCACGTCCATCAAGAAGCGCCAGTCCCCTTGATGCCATGAGCGGTGCGAATCCGGCGCAGCCGCGCCATGTCATCTGCATGAAATGGGGCAAAAAATACGGCCCCGAATACGTCAACCGCCTGTATGCCATGGTGCGCCGCCACCTGCATGGCGACTTCCACTTTGTCTGCCTGACGGACGATGCGGCAGGCATCCGCAGCGAAGTGCAGTGCCTGCCCATTCCGCCGCTGGACTTGCCCGCCGGCATCCCTGAGCGCGGCTGGAACAAGCTGGCCACATTCAGCGCCGATCTGTATGGCCTTCGGGGCACGGCGCTGTTTCTTGATGTGGACGTGGTGGTGACGGGCAGCCTGGATGACTTTTTTACCCAGCCCGGCGAGTTCCTGATCATTCACGACTACAAGCGGCCTTGGCGCATCACTGGCAACTCGTCGGTGTATCGCTTTGAGCTTGGGGCGCACCCGGACGTGCTGGGCTACTTTCGCTCCCATTTCAACGAGATTCGAACCAAGTTTCGCAATGAACAGGCGTATCTGTCGGATTTTTTGCACCGCCAGGGCAAGCTGGGCTACTGGCCCAAGGCCTGGTGCCCGAGCTTCAAGTACGACGGCATTCCGATCTGGCCCACCAATTACTGGCAGCCGCCGTTCGTCCCCGAAGGTGCGCGCGTGGTGATTTTTCATGGTGAATGCAACCCGCCCGACGCGTTGGCCGGCCGGCGCAACCGGCGCTTTCGATTTATCCGGCCTGCCACCTGGGTGGCCGAACACTGGCATGAGTGACACGTGCGCCTTCGCCAGTTTCGTCTGGAGCCAAGCTCAGTAGACGCCGCGCAAGGGCCTCCCCGCAGCGGTGGCCTCGTCCCCCTTCCCACGGCGCGCGGCGCGGTGAGAGAAGGAGGAAGCCGCATGAGCGGCTCAGGGGGGTGAAGTTTTTTGCCCAGCGGTGCACCACAGCACCATCAGCGCGCACAGCCACTGCAGGCCGAACATCACGCTGCCCGCGCTGTGCCATAGGCGCAGGTTCTGCCGCGCTTCAATGCGCGGTGCCACGCCAAATTGCACCAGCACCGCCAGCAGCATGCCGCCCAGTATGAAAAGCATAGCTGCCCGCGCCCATGGATATTGCGCTACCTCCCCTTTTGGCCTGGAAATGACCAACAGCAAGAGGCCGCAAACCACCGACACCCAGGTCTGCGCAGCAAACAGCCGCGCCGCCGTGTTCCCGGCCATGGCCGGCGTGGGCAGATAGGCGAACAAAAGCGGCACGACGAGCGCCCCCAAGGTGGTGAGGCTGCCCCACCAGAGGGCGGCAACGAGCACAGGCAGGCGAATACTCATTGCTATCCGTGATCCGCTGAGCCGTGCGCGGCTCGTGCAACTGGCACTACCAAAGCCAGCGGCCGCCGTGCAAGGGCCGCCCCGCAGCAGTGGCGGCGTCCCCCTTCCCGCATCGCGAAGCACTGCGAGAGAAGGGGAAAGGCGCGCAGCGCCTCAGGGGGTTGCCGCCTCATGCCTCGTAGCTGATGCCCACGATTTCGTAATTGCGCACGCCGCCGGGCGCCTGCACTTCGGCGATATCGCCTTCGGTTTTGCCGATGAGCGCGCGCGCAATGGGGCTGCCAATGTTGATCAGGCCTTGCTTCAAGTCGGCCTCGTCTTCACCGACGATCTGGTAGGTGACGGCTTCCCCGGTGTTCTCGTCTTCCAGGCGGACGGTGGCGCCAAACACCACGCGGCCTTCCGCGTTGATGGCGGTCGGGTCGATGATCTGCGCAGCCGAGAGCTTGCCTTCAATTTCCTGGATACGCCCTTCGATAAACCCCTGGCGGTCTTTGGCGGCGTCGTATTCGGCGTTTTCGCTCAGATCACCCTGCGCACGTGCTTCGGCAATGGCTGCGATGACCCCTGGGCGGTCTACGGTCTTGAGGCGATGCAGCTCGGTCTTGAGCTTTTCAGCGCCGCGTTTCGTGATGGGAAGAGTGGCCATGGCCTGACGTCTCCGTTGGTAGTGTGCCGCTGAATGCGCGGCTTGTCTACGCATGCTCAGCCAGAAAGTGCTGTGGCATGCCCCAAAAGCAAACCGCCGCACGTTGCCGCGCGGCGGTTTTGTTCATGCGCGAATTATGCCGTGTTTGCTCAGGCAGACAAGGCCCCGTGCATCTCAGGCAATCAGTTGCGCGTGCATCTCCTGAATCGAGATCACATCGAGCTGGTCCATGTGCCGCATGCCTTCCACTGCGGCCTCCGCGCCGAAGATGGTGGTGAAGGTCGTGACCCGCGCCAGCAGCGAGCTGGTGCGGATGGCGCGCGAATCGGCGATGGCGTTGCGGCGCTCTTCGACCGTGTTGATGACCATGACAATCTCGTTGTTCTTGATCATGTCGACGATGTGCGGCCGCCCTTCGGTCACCTTGTTGACCACCTGCACCGCGACGCCCGCTGCTTCAATGGCCGCTGCCGTGCCCTTGGTGGCCACCAGCTCAAAGCCCAATTGAACGAGCTGGCGCGCAATATCGACAGCGCGCGGCTTGTCGGCGTTCTTGACAGTAAGGAAGACCTTGCCCGACTTGGGCAGCACGGTGCCAGCGCCGAGCTGGCTCTTGACATACGCCTCGCCAAAGGTCTTGCCCACGCCCATGACTTCGCCGGTGGATTTCATCTCGGGGCCGAGGATGGTGTCCACGCCGGGGAACTTGACGAAGGGGAACACGGCCTCCTTGACGCTGAAGTACGGCGGTGTCACTTCCTTGGTGATGCCTTGCGAAGCCAGCGTCTGGCCCGCCATGCAGCGCGCCGCGACCTTGGCCAGCTGGATGCCGGTGGCCTTGCTGACGAAAGGCACGGTGCGTGATGCCCGTGGGTTCACTTCGAGCACGTAGATGACGTCCTTGCCATCCACCTCCTGAATGGCGAACTGCACGTTCATCAGGCCCACCACGCTCAGACCTTCAGCCATGGCCGCAGTCTGGCGCTTGATTTCGTCTATGGTGGCCGCTGCCAGGTAGTACGGTGGCAGCGAGCAGGCCGAATCGCCGCTGTGCACGCCCGCCTGTTCGATGTGCTCCATGACGCCGCCGATGAAGGTGACACCTGCAGAGTCGCGCACGCAGTCCACGTCGCACTCGATGGCGTTGCTCAAAAAGCGGTCCAGCAGCACGGGCGAGTCGTGGCTCACCTTGACGGCTTCGCGCATGTAACGCTCGAGGTCGCGTTGCTCATGCACGATTTCCATGGCGCGGCCACCCAGCACATAGCTCGGGCGCACCACCAATGGGTAGCCCAGGGCTTCGGCCTTGGCCAGCGCGTCTGCTTCGGTCCGCGCCGTGGCGTTGGGCGGCTGGCGCAAATTGAGCTTGTGCAGCAGGGCCTGAAACCGCTCGCGGTCCTCCGCAGCGTCGATCATGTCGGGGCTGGTGCCGATGATGGGCACGCCCTCGGCTGCCAGCGCCAACGCCAGCTTCAAAGGCGTCTGGCCACCGTACTGCACGATGACGCCTGCGGGCTTTTCCTTGTCAACGATTTCCAGCACATCT
>JBATPF010000136.1:0-3425 GCA_049291355.1 Giesbergeria sp. | reverse complement strand
CCCTTGCGGGGCACAAGCCGCCTCACGCACGCTGCACGGCCACCGATGACCGTTCGGCCATCCAGGCATCCAGGTGCGCCTGCGCCACCGGAGGACTGAACCAGTACCCCTGGAAGGCGCTACAGCCCAGGTCGGCCAGCAAGCCATGTTGTGCGGCCGTTTCAACCCCTTCTGCCATGGCCGGCAGGCCCAGACCACTTGCCAGAGCGATGACGGCACGCGCAATGGCCAAATCACTCGGGTTCGTCAAGATCTCCCGCACAAAGGTTCTGTCGATCTTGAGAAGATGGATCGGCAACTGCTTGAGGTAGGCCAGCGATGAATAACCCGTACCGAAGTCGTCCAGCGCACATCGCACACCCAACTGGTTGAGTGCACGCATCTTGTCAACCGTGCCGGCGACATCTGACACCAGAACGCTTTCCGTCAGCTCCAGTGTCAAGCGATGCGGCTGGACACCGGCACGTTGCAACGCCTGAGCGACAAGATCCACAAACCGCTCCTCCCGAAACTGGTGGGCACTGACATTGATGGCAATCGACACCTGCGCCAGATGCGGCACATCAGCCCAGTCGCGCAGATGCAGACATGCCCGCTCGAGCACCCAGTTGCCCAAAGGAATGATCAAACCCGAATCCTCTGCGATGGGAATGAACTCCATCGGTGGAATCGAACCGCGCGTTGGATGCGCCCAGCGCAACAAGGCCTCAACGCTGACAACGCTTCCGTCCGCCTGCACCTGCGGTTGAAAATGCAGCGCCAACTGGCCATTCTCCTTCTCGACGGCATGGCGCAGGTCGACTTCCAGCGCGGCCCTGGTGACGGCATTGGCGCTCATGGAGGGATCAAAGAAATGCAGGGTATTGCGACCCGCATCCTTGGAGCGGTACATGGCCAGATCGGCCTGCTTAAGCAACTCGTCCACCGAGGAGCTTTGGGCATTGAACAGGGCAATCCCGATGCTGGCGGTACAACGGTGTTCGTTCTCGCCCAACGGGTACGGCTGGCGCAACACTGCCAGAATTTTGTTCCCGATGAGCTCGCTTTGGCTTGCCGCCTGCTCCTTGTCTCCTTGTAGGTTGAGCAGCACCACGACAAACTCATCACCCCCCAATCGGGCCACGGTATCCCCTGCGCGCACCGAATCGCACAGACGGGTCGCCACTGTCTTCAGCAGCAGATCACCCTGGTCATGGCCTCGAATGTCATTGAGGGTCTTGAACTGGTCCAGGTCGATGAAGAACAATGCGCCCCAAGTTCGATTGCGTGCGCAGACATGCAGCGCCTGTTGCAGGCGATCAGCGAGCAAGCGACGGTTGGGCAACTCGGTCAGCGGATCAAAAAAGGCCAGATCGTGGATCAGCGCATCCGATTTCTTGCGCTCTGAAATATCCTGCGATACGCCCTCGGCAAGGAGCGGTTGACCCAGCGCATCCATCAACACCTCGGCTTTGAGGCGCACCCAACGCATGTTGCTGCCTTGCACAATCCGGTGTTCGGAATCAAACACCGCACCTTGCAAGGCGCAACGCCATTGCGCCTCCACCCTGTCGCGATCCTCGCGGTGCACACTCGCCAGATAGCTGTCGTGCGAGAACGCTGTGGCGGGTGGCAAGTTGAAAATACGACAGGCCTCCACCGAAAAGCGCAAAGTGTCGTCTGCAAACGAATAGATCCAGCTGCCAATTTTGGCTACCGCCTGGGCGCGCTGCAATTCCGCTCCACGAGCCTCCAGAGAGATGGAACGCTCGGCCAGATCATCGCGAACACGATTGAGTTCAGCCAATTGCCGCGCATGGAACTGCACCAGAGACACGATCAGCCCAGCCGTCAAAAGGCACACCGCAATCTGGACGCTGGCATGCAATGCGGGATGCGTGGAAGGCGGAACTGGCAGGATTGCGCTCGATTGAGCCCAGGCAAAAATACCCACTGCCAGTGAAGACAGCATGGCAAACCACAGGGCCGCCCGCACGCTCATCAACCACCCGGCAATGAAAATCACCAACGGATACGCATAGATGATTGGGGCGTTTACGCCGCCGTGGTAGATGGAAGTTCCCGTGATGGTCAGCCAAAACCCCACTCCGAGCAGGTTGATCGCAGACTGCACGCGGCCTTCGCGCACCATCAGCCAACTGGCGATCGCCAGGACCACCAGGCTCGATGAAGAAAGCATCCGGTACGTCTGGTCTGGGGCGATCAAAACCACAAGAACCAGAAACGACATGCCGCCCATCGCCAGCGCAACGATGGCTGCCTGCACAAATGCCTGCGCATTGCCCCATCGTTCTGCTGCCGATGCAGGGGCCACCTGTTCGGAGCACCTCCGTCCGAAGAGGCGCGTGCCGAGAAAATTCCGAGTCATACGATCATTCGAGCAATCCCGATCCGCAATCTCCGCTACAAAGCAGACACCACCATCACAGCGTGCAGACTGACCCCAGGCACCGCAATGCTTCAGCGCAGCCCCTGCCGCTCGTTGGCCCCGGCATTCACAATATGCAACACATTATGTGCCCTCGATGGCCGGTGGACATTGAGGAATACGCGAGGGGATCGGCCCTGATTTCCCTTCAGGGTTTGAGATGGCAGCCAGGACAGCTGCAAAGCCATTTGGTGCCGACGCGAGAGTTCATGGGTCGGTACCATGGACGGTGAAGATGCGCAAAAATGACCGGGTTTGCGTCACTGCCGCCCCATCAGCGCAGAAGGTGCCACCAATGAAAGATAGGGGTTCAAACCGCGCAGCCGCACCACAGCTTTCGGGTGCGGGCGCTTCGGCCCTGGGGTTGGAAAGGCTGCGGACGACCCCATGTGCGATGCATTCTGTCCATGGAGGGTATGTCACCATGCCCCGAACTGCTGACCATGCCACCCTTTCTTCAGCGGCTTTGGAGCCAGGTCCGTACCGTTGTTGCCCCGGTGCCCGACATTTCTGCCGAACTGTGGCTACAGACCCTGGCACGCTACCCCTTTCTTGCAGCGCTGCCGCTCGCACAGCAGGCCAAGTTGCGCGCCCTGGCGGCGCAGTTTCTGGACGGCAAAGAATTTAACGGCGCCCACGGCCTGGTGGTCACCGACGCCATGGCCATCGACATTGCCGCCCAGGCCTGTCTGCCACTGCTGCATTGGGGCGATCTTCATGAGGCGCTCACCTGGTACGACGACTTCGTCACCATCGTGGTCCATCCCGGTGAGGCCGTCGCGCGCCGCGAGAGCATGGACGCCGCCGGCGTGGTGCACCAATACACCGAAGTTCTGGCAGGCGAAGCCATGGAGCGCGGCCCGGTGATGCTCAGCTGGCGCCACGTGGCCGAAAGCGCGGCCAGCGCAAGCCATGGCAGCAACGTGGTGGTGCACGAATTCGTCCACAAAATCGACATGCAAAACGGCCACGCCAACGGCTGCCCGCCTCTGCCACG
>JBATPF010000135.1:0-6079 GCA_049291355.1 Giesbergeria sp. | reverse complement strand
CGCTACACCCGCACCGTGCTGCACGACGGCGCAGCGCCGGGCACGGTGCTGGCCGAGCATTGGTTGCTCCATGGCGCCGGCCATGCCTGGTCGGGCGGCGACGCGCGGGGCAGCCACACCAGCGCGCAGGGAGTCGATGCCTCGCGGGAAATGCTGCGGTTTTTTCTGGAGCATCCCCAGGCCAACGCCTCGCGACGCGCCGCCTGACAGGGCCAGGCGGGCCGTCCTGTCCGAGTTCAAAAAGATGCATTTTTGATAGCAGCTTGCGCTGTCTGGACGGGCGGCACGCAAGCATTGCCGCTGGGCGGTCGCGCCTCAGCCACAAGCCGCTGGGACAATAGCGCCCCAACATAACAACACAGGAAGCTCCCATGCCCCACACCGCCCCCGCCTGCCCCCAATGCGGCCAGGAGAACACCTACCCCGATGGCGAGCAGTTCATCTGCCCCGACTGCGCGCACGAATGGCCACAGGCAGCAACGGCCAACGCGGAGGACGAGGCCAAAGGCGATGGCGTGGTGCGCGACGCCAACGGCAACCCGCTGCAGGACGGCGACGCCGTGATTCTGGTGAAAGACCTCAAGGTGAAGGGCTCGTCGTCCACGCTGAAAAAGGGCAGCAAGATCAAGGGCATTCGGCTGGTGGACGGCGCCGACGGCCACAACGTGGACTGCAAGACCGACCTGGGCAGCATGCTGCTCAAGTCAGAGTTTTTGAAGAAGGCCTGATGCTTTTGTTTTGATAGCTTGCCGCGCTTACCCCATAAGCGCTAGCGGAATATTTCCCTGGAATTTTGACGATCGCAGTGCCCCTGCGCCTTGGCCGGGCAGGCCACCGGCAAAGCTGGCTGCAAGCCTGGACGGGCACAATCGCCGCCCGATGTGGCACCCCAAAGCCATGCGATGTAAGGCGTCTGCGTGAACCTTTTCGTTTCTTTCAAGTACCTGCTGGCGCTCGACGAACAGCGCCACTTTGGCCGTGCCGCACTGGCCTGCCATGTGACGCAGCCCGCGTTGTCGAACGCGCTGCGTGCGCTGGAGGAAAGCCTGGGCGTGGCCATCGTCACGCGGGGACGCAATTTTGCCGGGTTTACCACCGAGGGGGAACGCGTGCTGGCCAGTGCGCGGCGCATGCTGCGGGAGCACGAGCTGCTGCAGCAAGAGCTGCAAAGCAGCGCTGCATCGCCCAGCGGACAGTTGCACATTGGCGCCGTGCCCATGTGCATGCCGATTGCCGCGCGTTTTGTGGGCATGCTGCACAACATCCACCCGGGCATCGTGTGCACGCTGCGCTCCATGAGTTCGCCCGAGCTGGAGTCGGGCCTGGAGAACATGGCGCTCGACATGGCCATGGGCTACCCCGAGCGCGTGGAGGGCACGCGCGCGCCCTTGCGGGTGGTGCCGCAGTACACCGAGCATTATTTTTTGCTGCGCCGCGCCAACACGCCCTCATCGGCAGGTCTGCAAAAAGGCCCGACCACTACCTGGGCCGAGGCCGCAGCGTTGCCCCTGTGCCTGCTGACGAGCGAGATGCACAACCGCACCATTGTGGACAGCGCCTTTCGGCGCGCGCAGGTGATGCCGCGCCCGGCCATCGAGACCAACTCCATCCTCACCCTGGCGCTCACCGTGGTGGCGGGCCGGGTCAGCAGCATCATGCCCGGCGCCCTGGTGGACGCCGTGCAAGGCTATGGCGAGCTGGAGGCATTGCCCCTGATCGACCCGTTCATCGAGGTGCCCATTGCCCTGATGGTGCACGAGAGCAACCGCCTGTCGCGCACGCTGGAGGCCGCGCTCGACTTCGCGCAGGGCGCCGAATGGCTGGCAAAGGCCGAGCAGCATGGCAATTTGTTCGTGGCTTCCCGCCCTCCGGCACCGCCCCCTGGTAAACCCTGATTTTTGCTTTGTATTGCTCCATCACGACAAAGAATTGGACCCGTTACGCCCATTTGCTGACACTCCGCGGGCGCCACAGAGCGCATCCCAACACCAAGGAGACACGATGTCAGCAGTTCTGGAACCCATGGGGCAGTCCACCGGCCTAGCCGGTTGGCTGGACAAGGAGAGAACCATTGCCGGGCGGGGCTTTAACCGCTGGCTGGTGCCGCCGGCCGCCCTGGCCATCCACCTGTGCATTGGCATGGCCTATGGCTTTTCGGTGTTCTGGCTGCCGCTCTCGCGCGCTTTGGGCGTGACGGCCGCGCAGGCCTGCCCCAAGGACATGTCGCTGTTTGCCGAGCTGTTCACCACCACCTGCGACTGGCGCATCTCCAGCTTGGGCTGGATGTTCACCCTGTTCTTCGTGCTGCTGGGCTGCTCGGCCGCGCTGTGGGGCGGCTGGCTGGAGCGCGCCGGCCCCCGCAAGGCCGGCGTGGTGTCGGCCCTGTGCTGGTGCGGCGGTTTGGTGATCTCGGCCTTGGGTGTGTACACGCACCAGCTTTGGCTGATGTGGTTGGGCTCGGGGGTGATTGGCGGCATTGGCCTGGGGCTGGGCTATATCTCGCCGGTGTCCACGCTGATCAAGTGGTTCCCGGACCGGCGCGGCATGGCGACGGGCATGGCCATCATGGGATTTGGCGGCGGCGCCATGATCGGCTCGCCCCTGGCGGCTGCGCTGATGAAGTCGTTTGCCACCCCCACCAGTGTGGGCGTGGTGGAAACATTTCTGGCCATGGCAGCGATCTACTTCGTCTTCATGATGGCAGGGGCCCTGGGCTACCGCGTGCCGCCCAGCAGCTGGAAGCCCACGGGCTGGACACCGCCCGCCGCGCTCAAGCACAACACCATGATCACGCAGCACCATGTGCATGTGAACAAGGTCTGGGGCATTCCGCAGTTCTGGCTGGTGTGGATGGCGCTGTGCATGAACGTGAGCGCCGGCATTGGCGTGATCGGCATGGCCAGCCCCATGCTGCAGGAAGTGTTTGGCGGCCACTTGATCGGGCTGGACAAGGCCTTTGGCGATCTGGACAAGGGCCAGCTCGGTGCCATCGCCGCCATTGCGGCCGGGTTTACCGCGCTGCTGTCGCTGTTCAACATTGGCGGGCGCTTTGTGTGGGCCAGCGCATCCGACCGGCTGGGGCGCAAGACGACGTATTCGGTGTTCTTCATCCTGGGTGGCCTGCTGTATTTCAGCATTCCGGCCAGCGCGGCGGCGGGCAGCCAGCTGCTGTTTGTGGGGGCGGTCTGCGTCATCCTGAGCATGTATGGCGGTAGTTTTTCTACCGTGCCCGCCTACCTGGCCGACCTGTTTGGCACGCAGATGGTGGGCGCCATCCATGGCCGCCTGCTCACGGCCTGGGCCACGGCCGGCATCATCGGCCCGGTGGTGGTGAACTACATGCGCGAGTACCAGATCGGCCTGGGCCTGCCGCGTGCGCAGGTCTACAACCAGACCATGTACATCCTGATCGGTTTCCTGGTCATCGGGCTGGTGTGCAACCTGCTGATCCGCCCGCTCAACCCTAAATGGTTCATGGGCCCCGAGGAGCTGGCCCACGAAAAACACCTGGCGCATGACCGCGCCGTGGCCAATGAAGTGGGCAGCGGCCCAGGCCTGGGCGGGGGCGGTCAAACCCCCACCGCCGCAGTGGCGTTGGCCTGGATGGCGGTGGGGATACCCCTGGCTTGGGGTATCTGGCGTACGCTGGAGAGCGCCACCAAGTTTTTCCACTGAGCTGCCGCTTTGTAGTTCAAATTTGATAGCTGTCAGCGCTTGATTTGATTGAGTTTTTAAGAAAAAAGTATTCAAAACCCATACACAACAAGCGCTACCAGCTCTCTTTTTTGAAGCAATGATCCAAAGACAACACAGGATTCCCACGATGACGACGAGCCCCATCCACCACTCCGCCGCCCCGCGGCCCAGCGTGGACAGCGCGGTGCAGGACGTGCTGGCACGGCTGGCCGGTGAGCCCGGCGCGCTGCTGCCCATCCTGCACGCACTGCAAGACACCCTGGGCTACGTGCCGCCAGATGTCGTGCCCACGATTGCCGACGCGCTGAATGTCTCGCGCGCCGAGGTGCATGGCGTCATCAGCTACTACCACCATTTTCGCAGCAGCCCGCCCACGCCGCACACGGTGCAGGTCTGCCGGGCCGAGGCCTGCCAGGCGATGGGCGCCGAGGCGCTGCTGGCGCACGCCCGCCAGCACCTGGGCTGCGGGCTGCACGCGCAGTCGGGCGACGGCGCCTTCACGGTCGAACCCGCCTACTGCCTGGGCCTGTGCGCCTCGTCGCCCGCCATCACGGTGGATGGGCAGGTGCACGCGCGCATGACACCGCACAAGTTGGACGCGCTGGTGGCGCAGGCACGGGAGGCCGCATGAGCGTTGTCACCGTTTATGTTCCCTGCGACTCGGCCGCGCTGGCCGTGGGTGCCGACGCGGTAGCCCAATGCATCGCACAAGAAGCGGCAGCGCGGGGCCTGGATGTACACATCGTGCGCAACGGTTCGCGCGGCCTGTTCTGGCTCGAACCCCTGGTCGAAGTGGCCACCCCCGCCGGGCGCGTGGCCTATGGCCCGGTGGCCCCCAGCGATGTGCCGGGACTGTTCGACGCGGGCCTGGTCACGGGCGGCGCACACCCGCTGTGCCATGGGCCGACCGGCGCCATTCCCTACCTGGCGCGCCAGCAGCGCCTGACCTTTGCGCGCATGGGCATGACCGATCCGCGCTCGCTGGCCGACTACCAGGCCTATGGTGGTTTTGACGGCCTGCGCAACGCCATCGCCATGCCCCCCGAAGCCATCGTGCAGACGCTGATCGACTCGGGCCTGCGCGGGCGCGGCGGTGCAGCGTTTCCGGCGGGTATCAAGTGGAAGACGGTGGCGGGCGCGCAGGCAGTGCAAAAGTACATCGTCTGCAATGCCGACGAGGGCGACTCGGGCACCTTCTCGGACCGCATGACCATGGAGGGCGATCCCTTCATGCTGATCGAAGGCATGGCCATTGCCGCACTGGCCGTAGGCGCCACGCAGGGCTACATCTCTGTGCGCTCGGAGTATCCCCACGCCATCGCCACGCTGAACGCCGCGATCGCGCTGGCCGAGGGCGGCGGTTTTCTGGGCAGCGATGTACTGGGCTCGGGCAAGGCGTTTCACCTGCAGGTGCGCAAGGGCGCGGGCTCCTATGTGTGCGGCGAAGAGACGGCGCTGCTCGAGAGCATAGAGGGCAAACGCGGCATCGTGCGCGCCAAACCCCCGTTGCCTGCACTGGCCGGTTTGTTTGGGCAGCCCACCGTCATCAACAACGTCATTACGCTGGCCAGCGTGCCCATCATCCTGGCGCGGGGCGCGCCGTTTTACCGTGACTTTGGCGTGGGCCGCTCGCACGGCACGCTGCCGTTTCAGCTGGCGGGCAACGTCAAACATGGCGGGCTGGTGGAGACGGCCTTTGGCCTGACGCTGCGCGAGCTGCTGTATGACTACGGCGGCGGCTCGGCCACGGGCCGGCCGATCAAGGCGGTGCAGGTGGGCGGGCCGCTGGGCGCCTATCTGCCCGAATCGCAGTGGGACATTCCGCTCGACTACGAAGCCTACGCCGCCATCGGCGCAGGCATTGGCCACGGCGGCATCGTGGTGCACGACGAACAGGCCGACCTGTCGCGGCTGGCGCGCTATGCCATGGAGTTTTGCGCTCTCGAATCGTGCGGCAAATGCACGCCGTGCCGCATCGGCTCGACGCGCGGCGTGGAGGTGATCGACAAGATCCGCGCCAACCAGCAGCGCCCGCAGCAGGTGGCGCTTTTGCGCGACCTGTGCGACACCATGGTGCACGGCTCGCTGTGCGCCATGGGCAGCATGACGCCGATTCCCGTCACTTCGGCCCTGAAACATTTCCCGCAGGACTTCGGTCTTGCCGCGCCGGACTGAAATGAAACACCCCCCTATGTCGTTTCACTCCTTCCCCCCGCTCTCGCAGCGCTGCGCGCTGCGGGCAGGGGAACGCTCCCAGCGCGGCGGGGCGGCCCTTGCGCGGGAGCCCTGGTGGGGGCCGCGTCGGTGCCATGCATCGGCGGCGCTGCAACGCACCGTGCAAAAACTGAGAACGTGATCTGAGAGGACACCCATGCTGAGCCAA